>JANQGC010000205.1 GCA_028277515.1 Anaerolineae bacterium | reverse complement strand
AAGGAGATCACCGCCGATTCTCAGATCGGCCGTCGCCAACCGATCAACCTGCACCGTGACGACCAGTATAGCGACGACGAAAAACCGGAGCAGGTGATTATCGTCCAGGGAGATTACATCACCGTCGGTGAAATCAGCGATGGCAATGTGGCCATCGGCCGCAGTTCCACGGCCGCCGCTGAGCATCCATCCGGCGATTCACAAGAAGCGCCCGATTATTCCCAGGCCCTTAGCGCCCTGTCTGAAAAAATAGATGCCAACCTCACCCTGGATGACATCAACGCCCTGGCCAGCTACCTTGATGTTGAAGTCGCGAGCCTTCCCGGCACCGTCAAAATTGAAAAATCTTATGCCCTGACAGAACAACTTCTGGAAAACCGGCAGCTTGAACCTTTATTCGCCTTGCTCGAAGTCAAATTCCCCGACCCCAAATTTGATTGGCGCGCCGGATTTGACCGGTAATGTAAACCATTTAACGGGCTACCTGATCCCTAGCTGCTTCAAATCATCATTTAATTAGGTTATAATAAGTTTTAGCTGGACGCTGGCGAGAACCAATAATTTTTTCTTCCTCTCCGCTTTCATCCGCTCTTGTCCGCGTCCTAAATGATTGGACGCTGATGTGAACGGACTAGAACGGAAGATTGAAACAGAAATATAGTTTAAAAATCCGCGTTCATCTGCGCTTGTCCGCGTCCTCACAATAGCGAAACATATTCTGCAAGCGAGATAAATGGCAGACCAATTTCCTTATCAATTCGGCAAATATCGCATGGAGTCCGAGATCGGCCGCGGCGGCTTTGGCACGGTCTTCAAGGCTGTCGATCAACATTTAGATCGGCCGGTTGCCATTAAAATTCTCGATCCCCTCTTCTTACGTGACCAACGCTGGGTAGCCCGCTTTCGGGGCGAAGCGCGGCTCATGGCCCAACTGGACCATCCCCACATTGTACCCGTCTACGAAATCGGTGAACAAGACGGCCGTCTCTTCCTGGCCATGAAGCTCATTGATGGACCTGACCTGACGCAAAAACTCAACAATGAAGGGCCTCTGCCCTGGAAAAATGCGCTGAGTCTGACCGGCCAGATCTGCTCCGCCCTGAACTTCGCCCATGAGCAAGGCGTGGTCCACCGCGATCTCAAGCCGGGCAATATCCTGGTCAGCAATGGCCAGGCGACGTTAACTGATTTCGGTCTGGCGCAGATGATGGAAAGCAATAGCCAGTCCATCTCCATGTCCGGCGGCATCGCCGGAACCTACAACTACATGCCGCCGGAAATCTTCAACAATGAAGATGTCAGCCCGGCGGCCGATATTTACGCCCTGGGTTTACTCGTCTATGAAATGCTGACCGGCGAGATGTTGGTCGATGGAAAAACCACGGCGGCGGTTATTGGCGCCCATCTCAAAGGGGTGAAGATTGAGGGGCCACTGCCGGAAGATGTGCCGCCAGGCGTGATTGCTGTCTTGCAAAAAGCGATCTCGCTCAATCCGGCCGACCGTTACCGCACCCCAACGGAAATGGTGGAATTGCTCCGGAACAGCGCCGGCGACCAGTTATCAGAACCATATGCCAGCTTAGAGAGCGTGCTCAGCGAAAAAAAATGGAAAGAAGCCCTGGTCCTGGCCGGCCATATTCGCGACCAGGACCCTGATTACCGTGATGTCGTCTCCCTGGAAGAAAAGGCGCAGCGCGGCCGTTGGGCCTCCCAATGGCGCATGCAAGCTGAGCTGGCCTTATTGGAAGATGATTTTGACACCGTACGCGGCGCGCTGAGCCAGTGGCAGCGGGTCGATCCCGGCGATCCCAAAATTAAAAAGATCGAAAAAGACCTGGCCCTGGCCCGCCAGTACGTGGTGCTGGGGGAACTGGTTAAGAACCAGTTGTGGCCGCAGGCGCTTTCGGCCGCAGACGACATTTATGCTCAGGACCCGCAGTTCCGCGACATCGCCGCGCTGCGCGAAACTATCAAAAACAACCTGCGTAAAGATGATGAGGTGATCATCATTCCACCAGCCGGCGGTCAAATCAGGGAACCGGCCGGCGAAGGGTCGTCAATTGATGATCCAGGCCCACCGCCCCCGCCCCCTCCCTCGGAAGGGACAGGTGCTGCCGGCGTATGGGGCAGTCTGCCGAACTGGCTGTGGTGGGCTGGAGCGATAGTCGGCATCGTCGTTGTCGTCCTGATCTTCCGCGCCGCTTTTTTCTCCGAT
>JANQGC010000201.1 GCA_028277515.1 Anaerolineae bacterium | reverse complement strand
ACGCTGATCTCTGTGCCGCCCATGATTTTAGAGGCATGCAAAGACGGAGGGCCGGCGAGTGGGTGGGCTGGGCGGGATCGCAAGGCCTGCTCCAATTGGTCAAGCTCGCTTAAAAATCGACCCATACGCATGATGGCGTCAATGCCTTCCTGGTAGCGGCTGCCGTGCGCGGCGCGGCCGGTGGTTTCGATGTCATACCAGACGAAGCCGCGATGGGCGCGGGTCAGGCTTAAATCGGTCGGCTCGGTGACGATGCCGCCATCGGTGATGAATTCCTGCACCAGGGCGGCGCTGCCCACACTGTACGTTTCTTCATCGACGACAAAGGCCAGTAGCAGATCGCCGGGCAGGGTCATGCCGGCATCCTTGATCGCTTTGGCGCTGCCGATCATGGCCGCCAGGCTGCCTTTCATATCCTGTGCGCCACGGCCGTATAAACGGGAACCACGGATTTCCCCGGAAAAGGGGTCGGCCATGCCCTCCACGCCCACGGTGTCCATATGGCCGTTGAACATCAAGGATTTGCCGCCTCCGCTGCCGGGCATGATGCCGACGACATTCGGCCGACCGGGAGCGACATCCTGAAGCACGACATCAATTCCCAGTTCACCCAGCGTCTTAGCGATATACCCGGCGATTTCGCCCTCCCCGGCGTTGTTTTCGTCGAGAATGGGATTTGAGGAGTCGATTTGCACCATCTCCTGTAAAATTTTTGTTATGTATGCTTGATCAATGTGAAAATCCATAAATAAATCTCTATCTCAATCTCTATCTCAATCCCAATCCCTATTGATCCCATCCAAGTCAATCCGACTGGCGATTGAGATAGCGATAGCGAAAGCGAGTTTCGCGCTTTCGCAAATCCATTACGATCCTCGCACCTCAATCAACATCGCCTGCGCCGCCTGGCCGAGCAAGAGTGTATCCACACCGGCGACAATTAATGTGTAACCACGGTCGATATAGGGCATGACGGCCGCTGCATCCAGACCAAAAAGCCCCAGCGGCATATCCGCTTCGTGGCAAACACCGGTCACATGATCGATGGCCTTAACAACCTCCGGATGATCGACCTGGCCCATCAAGCCGAGGCTGGCAGATAGATCATAAGGCCCCACGAAGATCGCATCAACGCCGGAAACCTGGACGATAGATTCGATATTATTGACTGCCTCAATGTGTTCCGCCTGAACAACGACTGTTGTATGCGTATTGGCGTTGGCCACGTAATCTTGAAAATTCAAGCCATAACCATGCGCTCTACCCAGACCCACGCCGCGCTGTCCTTCGGGGGCATATTTAGCCCATTGCACGACGTTTCGCGCATCTGATGCGGAGTTGACCATAGGGGCGATGATGCCCGCTGCGCCGGCGTCTAATGCTTTTTTGACCGGCAGTTCGGCCGTTTCTTCCAGCCGCACCAGGCAGGGCACATCCGGTCCGGCGTCCCGTACCAGGCGTTGGATGTCCATAGATGTCATGGCGCTGTGTTCAGCGTCGATAAACAGCCAATCATAACCGCAAGCGGCCAGGATTTCGACAGTGACCGGCGAGTCGATGGTGACCATTGGGGCGACCAGTAGCCGCCGGTCTTGTAGCATTGCTTTAAATTGGTGGTCCATTACATTCCTTTGTGATTGCTAAAATTTTCCGCCAAACGGTCGCTGTCGGAAGAATCCAATTCTGATTTTTCAGTTAATGAAACAAAACTAATAAGCCATCATTTCGAGAAATTCCAGCTCACGAACGATAATCTAGGAGCAAAGAAACTGTAAATATCATCCCAGCCTGCCTTGAGCTTGCCGAAAGGAATGGAATGAGGGATCTGGTTCTTGGCCGACGAAAGATTCCTCGGAGGACCTCGGAATGACGGTTGGACGGCTTGTTTCTTAGCGGCGAGCCTGCAATGTAGAATTTCTTAAAAGGAAGAATATCATAAATTACACAGGAAAGAAATTTAAATCTCATCTCATCAATGGGTTTGTAGAGGTTGCTTAATTTAGAAGTGACAGTCACTTAAAAGCAATATGTTAGTGATAGTGGATAAACAAAGTGACTGTCACTTTATCGCCTAAAAGAACTGTTTTTTAGATAATGAAGAGCAAATTATTGGTTAATTATCCCGGACCGATTTACGGTCCAGGAGATCGAGAGGAAACTGTTTAATATGTTTGATTTCAGCCCCCTGGAGAACGGGGAAAAGAGCATTGCCGATCTGGCCGATGGTCTCGGAAAAGAAGATTTGCGTGATATTACCAACGAGATGTTGGATAAGATTGAAGAAATGATCGCCGGATGTGTAGATGCGGATGTGGTATTTGTGCCTGAAGATCCGGACGCTTTTGATGAGTATGCCGCTACGGAGGAGGAGGTTGGCTTGAGCTGGACGCTAGGCCATGTGATTGTGCATACGACCGCCTCGGCCGAAGAGGCGGCATTTTTAGCGGCGGAGTTGGCGCGCGGCGTGAAACGGCGCGGCGGCCGGGCCAGGTTTGAGGTACCCTGGGAAACCGTAACGACGATGGAGCAGGTCAGGCACCGCTTACAAGAGTCGCGGCGGATGCGGCTGGCCAGCCTGGATATGTGGCCCGATAAGCCGCATCTGGACAACAGCTATATGCGTAAGCGCGGTTTGTATATTAATGCCGTATCCCAATATCTGTATGGGTTGCTGCATGAGAGCAAGCACCTGGACCAAATTGAAGATATTGTGGACCAGGCGAAAACAGCGCGAGGGGCGGCCGTAGAGCAATTTGCCTAAATTACTCAATGGCGCAAATTAGGCAATTTGTGCTACGAAATGATAAAATTATATGGGGTTGACCACATCCTGGATGGGATCAGGATCAATTGCGATAGAGATAGCGATAGCGATTGAGATTGGGATCAGGGATGGGGTCAGGAGTTATTTGAGTTATTGTTCGTTAAATATTAGAATTGGTTTATGTCTGGAGAAGAAGTCGTTCTAAACGGCCGGTATAAACTGCTGGAACGTGTGGGCAGCGGCGGCATGGCGTCGGTTTTTAAGGCGCAGGATATGCTGCTCGGCCGTATTGTGGCCATCAAGATGCTCCATGCCGGATTTGCCGGCGATGAGGAGTTCCTGCGTCGCTTCCGCCAGGAGGCCTTTTCGGCGGCCAGTTTACAGCATCCTAACATTGTCATTGTGCATGATATCGGGCAGGATGAACAGAACCAGTATATCGTCCTGGAATATGTGCAGGGGCAGACTTTGAAACAGATCGTTCGCCAGTACAACGACCAGGGGCAGACAATGCCCATCCCGCGTGTCCTTGATTTAGCCGTGCAGATCTGCGCCGGTATCGGATATGCGCACCGGGCCAACCTGGTACACTGTGATGTCAAACCGCAAAATGTGCTGGTCACCCGTGATGACCGCATAAAAGTCGCGGATTTTGGCATTGCCCGGGCGATGAGTGAGGCCAGCCAGCAGATTAAGGATGAAGATTTGTGGGGCACACCACAATATTTTTCTCCGGAACAGGCGGCCGGCAATACGCCGACGCCAGCTTCTGACGTATATTCAATTGGTGTAATGATGTTTGAGATGCTCAGCGGCCGTCTGCCCTTTATGGCCGAATCGCAAACAGCCCTGGCACTGAAACATATGCAAGAAGCGCCGCCTATGATCAGTGAGTTCAATGCCTCTGTTCCTGAGCAGTTGGAATTGATTGTTGACAAGGTGCTTGCCAAAGAACCCGCCGGGCGTTACCGGACTGCCGGGCAGCTTGGCCGTGTATTGAGCACCTACCGTGATAATAGCCATGCCGACACAGGTCCCATGATGCCGGTGGTCACTGTTCCCGTGATGGAACCCGGTCTACCCATGAGTGAACAGCACACACAGATTTTTCCTGCACCGCAAACAACCATCGCCTCATCTACTTCTCCTATTGATAAGGAGATGAGTGCCACGCCTGACGCTAAATTATTTAACCCCGGCAATGAAACTGCCGGCCGGGATTGGATGGCCATTGGCCTTGGTCTCGTCGCTTTTATTGCCCTGCTAGGTTTAATTCCTCTTTGGTATTTTGTTTACCTCGCTTATCGCTGATTTAATTATTCATTTCGCCCATTTGTAGAACAAACTTTCCAGTTTGTTCAGATGCAAGCTGGAGAGCATGCGCTACTGTAGAACGAACTTTCCAGTTTGTTCAGACGCAAGCTGGAGAGCATGCGCTGCTGTAAAACGAACTTTCCAGTTTGTTCAGACGCAAGCTAGAAAGCATGCGCTACAATGCTTTACTCAGGATGACATTTCAAATGAAGGTGATGAGCATCTTAGCAAGGGCACCTGCTTTCTGCTATACTGTACAGAGAGGGACATGTGACATAAATATGGACCTTCTTTGGTTCGACAGCCAGCCATATGTCCAAATTGTACAGGATAGTTCCCTAGACCTGGGGTGATGTATTATGGAGAATTCACCAAGAGTATCACGCTTAGTCATTTACGCTCTTGTCGGCATCGCGGCCATCGCAATCATTTGGAGCCTGAATATGCGCAGCACGCCGCAAGATTATTTGTCGATCAGCAAACTGGCGCAACAAATTCAGGACGACGAAGTATCAGAACTGATGGTGGCAGGAAACGGCCGTGACGTCACTGTCGAGTATAAAGCTCCCAACCGCGATTCCACCCAATCACAAATCAGCGGGGTTGGTAGTCTTGAGGAAACTCTGAATGCCTATGGCATTTCCGGGGAAGAATTAGCCGATGGCACACCCGTCATTACCTACGAGCAGCCCAGTTCATGGGGGACCTGGCTCAATGTGCTTGGCATTTTCCTACCGGCTCTGCTGCTGATCGGTTTTTTCTGGTTCATATTCCGGCAAGCTCAAGGGGGCAACAACCAGGCGATGTCCTTTGGCAAAAGCAAGGCGCGCATGTTCACCGGCGACCATCCCACCATCACCTTCGATGATGTGGCCGGGGCTGAGGAAGCCAAAGAAGAACTGGCTGAAGTAGTTGAGTTTTTAAAAGAGCCGGAGAAATTTGTCACCTTCGGGGCGCGTATTCCCAAAGGGGTGTTGATGGTTGGCAGTCCGGGAACGGGCAAAACCTTGTTGGCGAAGGCGGTCTCCGGTGAGGCGGGGGTTCCCTTCTTCTCCATTGCCGGCTCCGAATTTGTGGAAATGTTTGTCGGCGTCGGTGCCAGCCGGGTGCGCGACTTGTTTGAACAGGCCAAACGAAACAGTCCTTGTATTATTTTTGTCGACGAAATTGACGCCGTCGGCCGCCAGCGTGGCGCGGGTTTGGGCGGGTCTCATGATGAACGGGAGCAGACACTCAACCAGATCCTGGTGGAAATGGACGGTTTTGATACGGATACCCATGTGATTATTTTAGCGGCAACCAATCGGCCGGACATTCTCGATCCGGCCTTGATGCGTCCCGGCCGTTTTGACCGCCGGGTGGTGATCGACCGGCCCGATATTCGCGGGCGAGAAGCGATCTTCAAGGTCCATGTGCGCGGCAAACCGGTGGCCACCGATGTGGATTTGACCATCCTGGCCAAAGCAACCCCTGGCTTTGTCGGCGCTGATATCGAAAACACGGTCAATGAGGCCGCTTTGCTGGCTGCTCGCCGCAGTCGCAAGAGCATCAGCATGGATGAGTTTCAAGAGGCGATTGAACGGGTCCAGCTTGGCCCGGAGCGGCGCAGCCGGATTTTGACCGATGAGGAAAAGGAAATTACCGCTTATCATGAAGCGGGACACGCCCTGGTCAGCCATATGCTGCCCCACGGGCACGCTTTGCGCAAGATCACGATCATCCCACGGGGCATGGCCGGTGGCGTGACCTGGTTCCTGGAAGATGACGCCATCTTTATGAGTCGCTCTAAATTCAAAGCGATGATCGCCACCGCCCTAGGCGGCCGTGTGGCTGAAGAAATAATTTTTGGCGAAATCACGACCGGGGCCAGCAATGACTTGCAGCAGATTACCAAAATGGCGCGCTCGATGGTCACGCAGTATGGCATGAGTGATGAGATGGGTCTGCGCGTGTATGGTGACCGGCAGGAGATGGTATTTTTAGGGCGGGAAATCTCGGAACAGCGCGATTATTCGGATGCAGTTGCCGAACAAATCGACCGGCAGGTGCGCGAGATCATTGATACGGAATACCAAAGGGTGCACCATATTCTGGAATCTAACCTGGATAAATTGGAACTGGTGGCTCAGACGCTGCTGGAAATGGAAACCCTGGAAGCACATGAATTTGCTGCTCTGTTAGATGGGCGGGAGCTGCCTGCCAGGCCGCCTTCCGGCAAGCCGGCGGAAACGGACCCGCCCCAGGTTGAGCCGGACGGTGAAAAGGAGTGGAAAAAGCCGCCATCATTGGATTTGCCACCCTCCCCTTCACCGGCCTAATTTGTTTTTTGCAGCGCGATCAGCGTGCCCTTTGGGTATTGATAAATCGGCCTACAGAAACATAGTCGATTTGCCAAACGACCATAAGAAATGAACAGCAGCGCAACAGCAGAGATTTTCGCTTTAATTAACGACATTCTGCAGGCCGTTATCGTCATTTTTGGTTCGGCCGTGGTCCTTTACAACAGTAGCCGCATGCGCCGGGCAGAAGTGACCCGTGCCTTCGGTTTGTTGGTCGCTTTTGTGGTCCTGGTTTATCTCAGCGAACTGCTGGTTAGCCGTATCAGGGTGCCGCTGCCGGCCGAAACCTGGATGCGCGTCGGTTGGATCGGCATCGCCCTGGTTCCGGCAGCACAGTTCCATCTTTCCAGCGCATTATTAGCGACCACGGGCAGGTTGCCTAATTATCGCCGTGTGCTGGTTCCTTTGGGCTATGTGGCCGGTCTTATCTTTGCCGGTCTGGCCTTGTGGACGAATCTATTGGCGGCCGATTTGATCCTGCTGCCGTACAGCGCACGCATGACCGCCGGCCCCATTTTCCCGATTTTCGCCATTTATTTCTGGTTTGTGGCAATCAGCAGCATTTATAATGTGTGGCGTGCTCGTCGTCGCTGTCTAACGGAAACGACGCGCCGGCGCATGACTAATACGTTGATCGCCTTTTTAGCCGCGCCATTGGCCGTTTTTCCTTATATGCTATTGACCAGCAACCCGGAACAGGGGATTCAACCCTGGCTCTGGCTGGTTGTGATATTTGGAAATTCGCTGGTGGGTTTGATGTTCGCTGTGCTGACGGCCGAGCTGGCTTATTTTGGAGCCGTGTCACCGGACCGCGTGGTGCGCGTACGCCTGTATAAGTTTATGGCCCGTGTACCCCTGGCGGCGACGATCGTTTTGTTGGTTTATATCATCGTCAATCGCAACAGCCCCATTTTAGGGCTGCCGACCGAGGTTGCCCTGGGGTTTTCCCTGGTCGCCACGGTGATGCTGGTAGAATGGGCGATTCATGCCTATAAACGGCCGTTAGAGCGCATCTTTAACCTGGACGATGATCCGGATGTGCGACGCATCCAGGTTTTAAGTGAGCGGTTGCTGACTACCAATGAGATGCGCCAATTCCTGGAAAGTATCCTGGCAGCAACGGTTGAAGCCCTGCGCACGCCGACAGCTTTTGTGGCGGCCATTACGGCCGAAGGTCCGCGCCTGGAATCGGTCGTTGGTCCCCTCATGACAGATAAGCCGCTGCTGAAGGATGCTGATTTACAGCAACTGGCCACCAGTGCCAATGGGAACCAGAGACAATCGGATGAGTTGGAGAAAAAAGATTCCTTTATCATTTGGGAGAATTTCTGGATTCGGCCGCTATACAGCCGGCATGGAGATTTAATGTTGGGAATTTTTGGCCTGCGAGCCAGGGCAGATAGCCCCAATTTGAATCCGGCCGAGCAGGAAATATTTGATTTATTAGCAGGCCAGGCTGAAGGTGCCCTTGAAGATCGGATTCTACAGCAGGAAGTATTTGCCTCTGTGGAAGGGCTGCTGCCGGAAATTACCGCATTGCAAGCAAAGCGTAAAGCGGCGGCTTATGGTGGCTTACCCGTGCTCACGGCGGAATCAGCAGGCGATGACTCGACCGTTGATGATCCGGCTTTCAATAAAATGGTGCGCGATGCCCTGACCCATTATTGGGGCGGTCCCAAATTGACGGAAAGCCCGTTGTTGCAGTTGCGGGTGGTGCAGGAAGAAATGCCCGAACATGATAATAATCCAACAACCGCTCTGCGGGCCATTTTGGACAAAGCGATCCAACAACAGCGGCCGGAAGGGCAGCGTAGCATGACAACAGCGGAATGGATTCTTTACAATATTTTGGAGCTTAAATTTGTACAGGGGAAGCGGGTGCGTGATGTCGCCCGGCGCCTGGCAATGAGCGAATCCGACCTGTACCGTAAACAGCGTGTGGCCATTGAGAATGTGGCAAGAACGATTGGAGCCATGGAACAACAGGCCCAGAAAGAGCAGTGACGGTATTCCAGCACTTTAACCGACAACTACATTGTGAACAGGTATCCCTGGCAGCGCTGGCGGCCGAAGTTGGCACGCCGGCATATGTTTACAGCCGGGCGGAACTTCTGGATAGAGCCGGAAATTACCAGGCGGCAACGAATGCCGACGATCTGGTCTGCTATGCCGTGAAAGCAAACGGCAATCCGACCTTGCTACGGTTATTGGCGCAGGAAGGGCTGGGGGCAGATGTGACCAGCGGGGGTGAGTTGTTTCTGGCTTTACATGCAGGAATAGACCCGCAAAAGATTATTTATTCCGGCGTGGGTAAGCGGCAGGATGAGTTATTGATGGCCCTGAAAGCCGGCATTCGCGCCCTGCATGTTGAATCGGCGCTGGAATTGGATGCTCTGGCGAAAGTGGCCAGGGAATTACAATTAGTCGCTCCCGTTGGCGTGCGTATCAACCCCGATATTTGCGTGGACACGCATGATTACGATAGTACGGGTGAGTTGACGCATAAATTTGGTGTCCCGCGGGAAACGGCGCTTACGCTTCTAAAAAAAGCCCAACAAGATCCCTGGTTGAACCCGGTGGGCATTGCTGCCCATATCGGATCGCAAATCACTGATTTGGTTCCCTATCAACAATTGGCTGCAACCCTGGTGGATTTTGCCCAAAAAGCCACGCGCTCCGGCATCCATTTGAGCTATGTTGATGTTGGTGGCGGATTAGGTATTGACTATGACCAGGATGACCCTCCGGCGATTGGAGATTGGGTTGCTGAGATAGCCCAACCGGTGCGGGATGCGGGGTTTGACCTGGTAATAGAGCCCGGCCGGTCGATTATTGGACCGGCAGGCGGGCTGTTAACCCGCGTTTTATATACCAAGGAGCAAGGGGGCAAATCATTTGTGATTGTGGATGCCGGGCTGAATGATTTGATCCGGCCGGCGATGTATGGGGCGAATCATCCGATTATAGCGGTAGGAAAGAACGGGGCTGATAAACGAGTCGACATCGTCGGTCCGGTTTGTGAGACGGGCGACTTTTTGGCTCATAATCGATTGTTGCCGGCCCTGGCTGCGGGAGATTTGCTGCTCCTGGGGCAGGCCGGTGCTTATGGTTTTGCGATGAGCAGTAATTATAACGGCCGTTTGCGACCCGCTGAGGTGTTGGTTGATGGTGGGGATTATGCGGTGATTAGGCAGCGGCAGGGGTTTGAGGCGCTGTTGGATGGCGTTGACCAGTTGGCAGAAGTCAGTATTCAGTAACGTAAACATTCTTGTTTGCGTAGGAGGAACAAATTAGGCAATACCCAGAGGGCACGCTGTTTGTTTTACAGTAGCGCATGCTTTCCAGCTTGCGCAATGAACAAACTGAAAAGTTTGTTCTACAATAGATTGCTTTACTAGAAAGGAGAACAAATGAAATTACCGGAGTCTGCGCGAAAGTTAATTGAAGGGGCAGCACATGCCCATCTGGTTACTTTAAATCCGGATGGCAGTCCGCAGGTGTCGCTGGTTTGGGCGATGATGGATGGAGATGACATCCTCACCGCCCATTTGTATCCCACGAAGAAGGTCCGCAATATTTTGGAAGACGGCCGTGTCGCTATCTCCTTTGAAAGTGAATCTAAAAGCGATATGGGCTTGACCGAATACCTGGTCGTTCATGGCCAGGCAACCATTGAGGAAGGGGGCGCAGCCGAACTGGTGCAACAAATGGCCTATACTTATCTCGGTCCGGACGTTAAATTTCCAACGATGGAAAACCCGCCGCCCGGCTTCACCAACCGGGTAAAGGTGGAGCGGATTACCGGCGTTGGTCCCTGGACCGGGCCTGACGAATAGGGATTGTCAATTATGGGATCAGCGTTGACCTTGTGACTAAAACGGACCTGCTGAGCGGTATATTTATCTCCATTCTTATCATCATTTTTGGCTTCCTGATTATGTTTTCCAAGGACTCGGTCTGGTCTGTTTTCCAAATATTTTATGGCCAATTGGAGATAGAAGCAGAGCCATCTCGCTTTTGGCCGATGCTGGTCGATACCATCGGTTTAACTTTTATTGCCGCCGGTTTGCTTGTTTCTGTGAGGACCTGGCGGCGCTGGCGGGATCAAGCATAAGTTGGGAGACCGTCGCTCGTAAGCATGTTGGAAAGGAGTGGGTGGGATAATTTATTCTTGCTAAATTGGATTTATCATGAAGTGACAGTCACTTTTTACTGTAGTCCTAAGAAGTTTGAGTCAATCAAGTGACTGTCACTTGATAAAGAAAGTAGGAGAGAGCCTGATGAAACGGCAGTCAATTGCTTTAATTTTAATTCTATTATTCCTTATGGTTCCGCTGGCCGGGGCGCAGGGTGGGGGGAGTGTTTTTGACATAGCAGCGGCCGATTATCGTCTATCCACGTTTGAAGCGTTAGTCGAGACGGCCGGTCTGACGGAAAGTATGACCAGCGGCACCTGGACCGTGTTTGCCCCCACCGATGAGGCGTTCGCCGGGTTGAGGATGAACCCTGAAAATGTGGCCGCTCTCTCCCCTGAGGATGCGCGGGCGCTTGTGCTGTACCATGCTGTTCCGCGCTGGGTTTCTATGGAAGATGCCCGGGCGATGACCGGCGACCAGGTGATGGGCAATGGTCAAATCGCCGGATGGAAATGGTTCGACGACACGCTCTATTTGAACGATGTATCCAGGGTGATTGAGAGCAATATTCTGGCTTCCAATGGCTATATGCATATTGTTGATACGGTTGTCCAGGGACCCTGGCCGCGCCCCGCCGATGAGAGCGATGGCTCAGGGCAAAGTGCTGAAGATGTACGCAGTGAGGATTTGACGATTGTGGAGTACCTGGAATTGGACGGCCGTTTCCGCACGACGGCCGCGGCGGTTGAATATGCCGGTTTGACAGAGATGCTTTCCGGCGGCACCTGGACCTTTTTCGCTCCCAACGGCCGTGCATTCAGGCAGTTCAACCGGATGAATGCCAATAACATATCTAATTTCTACACCCCGGAAGAGATGCGTGAATTTCTGCTGTACCATATCTATCCCGGCCATATGTCCATTGCCAAAGCGCAGACGATGCTGGGCGACATCACCATGGCCAACGGAGAATTGGCCGGCACGAAATGGTGGCGGCGCAACTTATATGTGAATGACTTTTCACGGATCGTGATTAAAGATATTCATGTTTCCAATGGGGTCATCCAGGGCGTGCGCGATGTGATTTTAGGTCCCTGGCCACGGGTTGAAATTCCGCCGGAAGCGCAGAATTCAGGTTTGATTGAGTAGGTTTTAAAAGGTGACAGTCACTTCAAAAGTGACAGTTACCTACTCGTATTGGAAACTTTTTTCAAAGTGGATATTTCGGGATGAACTGCCGATCAACAGAGTGAATTTTCCAGGTTTGGCCACCCAGGCTTTTTTGGCCGTGTCATAATAGGACAGGTCATCTTTGTCGAGGCAAAGGGTGATCGTTTCCCTTTGTCCCGGATCAAGCTGGACTTTGGAAAATCCTTTTAACTCTTTTTCAGGGCGCATGACTTTGGCCTCATCGTCACGAATGTAAAGTTGGACGACCTCTTTGCCAGGCATAGAGCCGCTGTTGGTCACATCAATACTGACTTCAATACTGCCTTCTTCCCCCAAAGTATCTCTATTCAACTGGCAATTATCATAATTAAAGTTAGTATAAGAAAGGCCATGTCCAAAGGGGAATTGGGGTTCGATCTGTTTCTTATCATAATAACGGTAGCCGACGAAAATACCTTCGCCATAATGCACCTGTCCATTTTCCCCTGGGTAGTTAATGGCAGCCGGGTTGTCTGTAAAACGGCGGGGAAGGGTGGTCGGCAGCTTGCCTGATGGATTTTCGTCGCCAAAAAGCACGGCGGCAATGGCATTACCTGTTTCCTGTCCAAGATACCAGGTTTGTAGCAGGGCAGGGACCTCATCCACCCAGGGCATCTCCACCGGGGAGCCGGTGTTGAGCAGCAGGATAGAACGCGGGTTGGCCTGAGCCACGCGGCGAATCAATTCATCTTGCTCACCGGGAAGCCGCAGGTCAGGCCGGTCAAAGCCTTCGCTCTCCCACTCTTTGGAGAGACCGGCGACGATGATGGCCAGGTCGGATTGGGCAGCCAGATCAACGGCCGCCTGGATCGGATCGCCAGGAACAAGGGGCAATATCCCCAGGCGCACGTTGCGCCACAGCGTTTTGGGCGCGGTGCTGTATTCCAGGCGCATGGAGAGTGGTTGGCCGGCGACCATTGTGACGGTTGCCGAATGTTTGCGTTCATCGTTATTTTCCTGGTCTTGCCAATCATCCACTAAGAGGTCGTCGTTGATATAGAGCCGGACGCGCCCGATGCTTGTTATGCCTAATTCATAGCGGCCGCTTTGAGGAGCGGTCACTTTTCCACTCAGGCGCAAGGAGAAATTGTCAGGGTCGACAAAGGGATTTTCCGAGCCGAACCAGGATAGATTGGTTTTGAAAACATCGGCCGTCTTGATTGGCGACCCTTGCAGTTCCATGTTATCAAAGTATTCCAATGTTAGAGCACCCCGCCGCCCGTCCTGCGATTCCGCCCACGACATATCCAGCAGGGGCGCATCACGGTAGAAGGGAGCGCCGATTTCATAGGCGACCTCGGCTTGATCGCGCACTCTGTTTTGAATGCCAGCCAGGGGAGAAATCACGTAATGGGGATTGACCTCCGAACTACCCCCACCCATGATCTTGGCGAAATAGGCGCTTTCTCCGATGACGGCAATTTTTTGTACTTCCTTGAGATCGATGGGCAGGAGATTGTTTTCGTTTTTTAGCAGGACGATGGCTTCAACGGCCGTTTGCCTGGCCAGAGCTTGCTCCTCTGGGGAATTGGCTTCTGGCAAATCCTCCTCTTTTTCCTCATCAAATCCCCCAACGCGGTCGATTAGACGCAACAGGCGGCGCACCTTATCGTCGATCAGCGCTTCCTCTAACGCTCCGGATTGTACATCAGCGACGATTTTCTCCACGTCCATCCAGCGGGCCGGACCGGGCATTTCCAGGTCCAGGTCCCCGGCGGGAACACCAGTACTATATGTGCCGTACCAGTCGGACATGACCAGGCCATCATATCCCCAGCTTTTTTTGAGGATACCGCCTAGAAGCTGCTTATTTTCACTAGCGTGGTGGCCGTTGACGCGGTTATAGGCGCTCATGATGCTCCAGGGATTGGCTTCTTTGTGCGCGATGCGGAATGGTTGCAGATAAATTTCGTGCAGCGGGCGCTCGGCTATCTCGGAACTAATCGAAAAAAGTCG
>JANQGC010000118.1 GCA_028277515.1 Anaerolineae bacterium | reverse complement strand
AAATCGAGACGCTGTCGTTTACTGGAACGACCTGGCTCGCCAGTCCGTGCCTGGCGGCCTGGCCCGGCCCGAAAATCCAATCTTGCCTTCAGACTTAACGGAGCCGGCAGCGGATGAAGAATAGTATGCTAAAAAATAATATTTTGCGGCTGGCCAACGGCCGCGGCCTGTTGGTTTTGTTTATCGTTGCGACATTCGTATTCATCGTGACAGGAAAAACAAATGCACAAGAAAAAAGCGAATTAAGCAATCTGTGGATTGACGTCAGTATGGGTCCGCCACTTCTTGACTTGTTTAATCAAAGCGCCCAAAGCGGTGATATTGCCCGCGTCGAACACATTTCCCAGCTTGATTTTCTCAGGGATGTGACGACCGGTAGGAAACTGGTTGTATTCAAATCGGCCGAAGACGCCATTCGGTTGCTCCCCCATATCCACGATGAATTTGATATTGTTGGCTATAATCTGGAACATGGCCCGGCAAATCCAGTTGACGAACAAGAAGACCCGATCGGCAGTATCATGCGCCTGCGTGAGGCCGTTGACGATTATGGTTTGGAATTAGCCCTGGGACCTGATCGCCGTTTCGCCGAAAGCGATGCTGTGAACATGGTTCCCTATGCGGATTACTTAATTCTGCAAGTACAAAAAATACAAACGGAACCACAAACAGTTTACGATTTTGTTCTACCAATTATCAGGGACGCACGTGAGGCCAACCCTGATGTGCAAGTCAGCGTTCAAATTCGCACAGAAGGGGATGTTGGCGAACTTCTAAAAATGCTGGCCCCGCTTCAGGAAGATCTTGATGGCATATCCATTTTGACCAGCGAGGAAACGGTTGAGGTATCCGAGGCATTAATGGGATCTCTCAGGGAGAGAACGGCGCAGCCAACCCCGGAAAACATCCTGGAAAATCTTACTGTGGAAAATAGAGAAAGTGTGGAGACGGAACAAGATAAGACGCCAATCGGCGAAGAATTAGAGGCCGGCGACAACGCACCTTTGGCAACGATGGTGGCCTCTGTGTTGGAAAACCCGGAAACGGGAGACCCGGATGAGATTCTCTCCGCCCAATCAACAGGAAATACCCTATCAACGGCCGAAGCCAACCAGCGGGCAGGCTCCACCTGGCTCTTTGTCATCATTGCCTTGGTAGCCGGCATCGCCCTCGGCGCGGGATACATCAGTTATCGTACAGGTTCGTGATTTTCTGGCAGCAGTGAATAATCCAGCGAAACCAAACTCCCATCAAACGTGAGTAATATCACCAATCCACCTCCCGAACAAATTCCACCCGACACTCAATCGACAGGCTGGAAGGCATTTGCCCCTGCGCTGCGCTCGCGCAATTTTCGCC
This sequence comes from Anaerolineae bacterium, assembly GCA_028277515.1. The sequence goes on along the minus strand of JANQGC010000118.1, from coordinate 53,929 downwards.
TTTTTTGGTTTGCCCAGATCATTTCCACCATCGGAACCTCACTACAAGTCATCAGTGAGGGGTATTTAATATATGACATCACAGAATCCACTTTTTGGTTAGGCGCTGTTGGGTTTATCAGCCTCCTGCCGGTGCTCCCCATTTCGCTGGCCGGAGGCATTCTCATTGATCGCGTCCCGCGCCGAAAACTGATCATAGCCACTCAATTTGGGTTGTTCCTGCAAGCCATGATCTTCGCTATACTGGCATTAAGCGGCTTGATCCAATTGTGGCATGTCCTGGTTTTGTATTTTGTATTCGGCTCTCTAATGGCCATCGATCATCCGGCCCGCAGAGCCTTTCTCGTCGATATCGTTGAACGGGAAGATCTGGCTAATGCTGTGGCCCTGAATGCCACTGTTTTCAATATTTCCAACCTTGTGGGGTTTGCTCTTGGTGGCTTCCTCATCGCCGCAATCGGTGTTGGTGGGACAATGTTTATTAATGCCTTCACCTATTTAGCACCCATTGTTGCCTTGTCGATTATGAAGGTATCTGATGTCATTCAAGATACTGAACAGACCCGGTTTAGAGTCGCTATTTCGGAAGGATTTACCACCCTGCTCAAGCAGCCGGCCATCCTCTCCGTCATTGCCTTAATGGCAGTCGTTGGCGGCCTGGCTTACCCGGTTTTCGGCTTGATGCCCGCCTACGCTGAAGAGGTTATGGGGGTTGGCGCTGTCGGGTTAGGCATCCTGTTAGCCTCCGGAGCATTAGGGTCCGTCTTTGGCACGTTTGGAGCAGCACGATTAGGGACCGGCAATCGCGGCCGCAACCTGATACTATCTGCTTTTGCTCTGTCGGTATTGGTCATTTTATTTGCCAACGCGCCCAATATGTGGACCGCTTGCTTCGTCCTGGTATTCATTGGATTTACGCTGCTCGTGTTGCAAAGTCTGGCTATAACCGTGGTTCAACTGCACACACCTGATCGCGTGCGTGGCCGGGTGATGAGCATCTACAGCATCCTCCACGCCGGGGCAGATTCCGGCGGCAATCTGATAATCGGCGCTTTGGCTGTGCCCATTGGTTTGGTCAGCGCTTTGTCATTGGCCGGAGTAGGCGCGCTCATATTCACGGGCGGGCTGAATCTGATTTACCCCAAGATCCGGCAACTGGACTGATGTCAGCGCAGCGACCCCATTTTCGCCATTTACCACCAACGGCCGTTCCCCTGAAAAAGGGCGACCTTAGCAGCGGACTGCGGCCAACCAACGACGCTCAGCAGCTTTTCCGCGCCGATTTAGCCACTTACCTGGGAATCACGGCCGATGCCTGTCTCTTAGCTTCCTCCGGGCGCAGCGCCCTTTACTGCCTGCTTCAAGGCTTAAAACTGGACCATCCCGGCCGGGCGCAGGTGATCATGCCCGCTTACACTTGTCCGGCTGTGGCTCGCGTAGCCATCGACCTGGGATTAAAACCGGTGTACGTCGATCTCTCACCGCGAACAATGGCATATGATCTGGAACAGTTGGTGGGGATCTTAAATGAAAATACCTTGGCTATCGTCATTGTTCATCCGTTTGGTATTCCCCTGGCAGTGCAAGAAACCATGTCCCTTGCCGAAAGTGTCGGCGCGGCCGTCATTGAAGATGTCGCCCAATCATTTGGCGCGCAGTGGGGCGAGCAATTCGTGGGTAAAAGAGGTGACTTTGGCCTGTTCAGCCTGGGGCCCGGTAAACCGATCTCCACCGGTGGAGGAGGTTTTGTCATTGCCAACAAACCTGGGGGTATTAACACGCTGTCTCGCGGCCGTCAGGCGTTATCTAAAACAAGTTCCCTGGGGTCCATTCAAGCCTGGGCGCGCCAAAGCGCCTATCAACTGGCCTTTCACCCGCGCGGTTGGTGGCTGGCAACCCGTTTTGGGTTACATCGCGTGGGCAATCATGAAGCCAGTTGGGGCTATCATTTAACCGAACTAACAGCCGGCCAGGCCGCTGTCGGCCGCCGGCTGCTGCCTCGTCTGCAAGTAATCAACGCCGATCGAAAGCATAAGGCAAAAATCCTGAAGGCAGGCATTGAAAATTCGACCCGTTTACAATCAATAGAAATCATGGATCAGGCGCAGCCAATTTACCTGCGTTTTCCACTCATCGCTCAGAGTGAAAAGCAGCGTGAGGCGCTTTACGATCAACTTTGGGCGCAGGGCATTGGCGTGGGCCGGCTGTATGAAAAAACACTCCCTACCATTTTTGGTACAGAAACCGGTAAATCATTTCCCGGGGCAGAAGCTATCGCCAATCGTTTACTTACCCTGCCCACACATCATTATGTGAGGGATGATGATCTGCAATTAATGTGTGAAATTTTAAGGACCATTTTGCCCTTAAAATAGCTTGCTTTTGCTATCACATCCTCAGGCTAGACTTTGAAAATATTCAAAAATTAGCTTTTCAATCAAACCGCTACAGACGTTTCAGTGTTCAAATTGATTGATAACAATTTCGCCTTCGGGAAACTCGGCGACGATCTTCAAGGTCCCGCCCATTGCGGTAAGCAACCGGCGGAGTGTGCTTACACGTATATCAGTTTGGTTTTCCATTTTGGACAAAGCAGCCTGATTAACGTCGAGGATATTCGCTAAGTCTTGTTGAGTAAGATGACGAGTTTGGCGCAATTCTTGCAATGCCATCTTGATTAAGATTGTTTGCGCCTGATCCTCAATTTTTTCACGTCGCTCTTTTGACATTTTTCTCTTGAGTTCATCAAATGATTTCGCCATTATATTAACCCTTCGTCTTCTAATAATTTGAGATAGTCATCATATAGCTTGTCAGCTATTGGAATAAATTTGTCATAACACTCAACATTCCAACTCATTCTACGATAGACTATAACTTTTTAGTTATATAACAACAAGGTGATATAAGTATTTTTGATCGTTTAGATGCGAACGTGGGACAAACACGAGACACGATTAAATGTCGACCGACTCATCTCCCCAGTTGAAGTCAGGGCTAGCTTAGCGCACTTCCCCGGACAATGTCACCACCAATCTACGGCCGCGAGCGCGATCACGATGTTCATTGAGATAGATACCCTGCCAGGTGCCCAGGTGTAAACGGCCGTTCTTAATGGGTATCGTCACATGATCACCGAGCAAGACGGCCTTGATATGAGCAGGCATATCATCCGGTCCCTCATACGTATGCAAAAAATAGGGGGCGTCCTCCGGAATCATGTGATTGAAATGGGACTCCATATCTTTGCGCACCGTGGGATCGGCATTCTCATTCAGGGCTAAAGAGGCTGATGTATGCTGGATAAAAATATGAGCGAGGCCGATGTTGAAGCGCGCAATTTCCGGCGTTTTTTCTAAAATCTCTCGCGTCACCAGGTGGAACCCCCGCGACCTGGCGGAGAGGGTTATCTCTTTTTGAATCCATGTGCTCATTTATGATCAATATCCCTTACTTTCCCAAAATAATTCTTTCCTGATTAAACAGCCTGATATTGGCCGCCAGGGCGATCAGCCCGACAGCAATCGTAATGATGGAAACAATAACCACCTCGCTGAGATCAAGCATCTCGCCGCGCGATACCTGGTTGATTAAAAATAACTGGCCCACTGTGGGGATAAACTTCATCCATGGTTGAGCATCAATGGGCAGTACGGCCAGGAATATCGACGGCAGGAAACCGGCCATGGCCACAAGCTGGGTATAGGTTTGCGCCTCTTTGACCGTTCCCGCGTAAGAGGCTACAAACATTTCCAACGCTACAGCCATGATAGCCACCGGGATCATCAGCAACACGGCCGTCAGGATCACATCAAAGCCCAACCTGATTTGAAAACCCGTAAATTCCTGGACTTGAGGAATACCTAGCAGCACAAGAAACAAGGCTGTGGCCAAAAAGGTTGCCAGAGTCGCGAACGTTAATGTTGTCAGGTATTTCCCCAACAGAATCTGCTGACGAGGAACCGGATTAATGAGCAATGGTTCTAAAGATTCTCGCTCTCTTTCTCCTGCGGTCATGTCTACTGCCAGATAAAAGCCACCGAAGAACACGGCCGTGATCATGATCACCGGCAGCAAATTGAGAACGACATTGGCCGCCCCTTCAGTTTCGGAAGTGACGCTGATCCGCTCAACAGGCACGGCCGACACGACCGCCGGACTGATCCCGCGCGCGATCAGACGCAAGTTGCCCATTTGAGCGCTGTATCGTCGCAGAAGACTCGCCGCTCTGTCAACGGCAATATCTGCCCCCTGATTGGACCTGTCTTCCAGCAGTTGTACCGTCGCCGGTATGCCGGCCCGGAAATTCTCCGCGAAATCCTCCGGAATGATTAAAACCATTTCCAAATCGCCATCGCGAACGGCCGAATCAGGCTCATCAGGACCCGGCAAAATCACAACCTCGTTTTGTTCTAAAAAATGAATCAAATTAGGGGCATAATCCGTGCCGACAACCGGTAGATGGAGCACCCTTTCTGCCTGTTCGCTGAAAGAACGATTCAAGAAGCCAAAAAGGAAGATATACAACAAGGGATTAAACAAGACGGCGAAAAGGGCATTAAAAACCGCCCGCTGGTCTCGCAGGTTATCAACTATCTCTTTGCGCAGGACAGTCCAAATGTGTCCAATCATCAACATTCCCTATTCCAAGCCTTCAGTCGTCCCGATAAGGTTAACAAAGGCATCTTCAAGATCATCATAGCCTGTGGTCGCACTCAATTCCGCAGGCGACCCCTGGACGCGAATACGGCCCTGGGCAATGATAACGATATTTTCGCACAGCATGGCCACCTCCTGCATGATATGGCTGGAAAACAACAGACAGTGTCCTTCATCGCGCAGGCGGCGAATCACCTGGCGCATTGAGCGCGTGCTCATGACGTCCAGACCGGTTGTTGGTTCGTCCAGCATCACATTTTGCGGATTGTGTACCAGGGCACGAGCAATAGCCACTTTCACTTTCTCTCCAGTGGAGAACCCTTCCGTTGGTCGATCGGCGATATCCTTCATATCAAGCAGGGTGATCAACCCATCAATCCGTCTTTCCAAGTCTGATCCGCCCATTCCATGCAAGCGGCCGAAATAACGCACGTTTTCACGCGCTGTCAGTCGCTGATAAAGGCCACGTTTATCAGGTAGGACCCCAATTCGACGTTGAGCTTCAATTTTCTGTTCATGGGTATTAAACCCATCGATCAATGCGCTGCCGTTATCCGGTTGCAATGTCCCGGCAATGATGCGCATGGTAGTGCTCTTACCGGCCCCATTGGGTCCTAACAGCCCGGTTATCAGACCATCAGGCGCCGAAAATGAAACATCCTGCACGGCCTTAACCTGGCCAAATGTTTTATCAAGGTTGCTTACTTCGATCATACGCTATTTTTCTAATTAATATGCACAATGTGACTGTCACTTATTGAGGTGTTTAGGCCTCCGGACCACTATAATCAATAAAAAATGGTGGTGGTTCAACCACATCAAGGCAACTACTGTCCAAGGTGCTCACATCTGTATCTTCAATGAACTGGGCTATGATTTCGGCCGTGCAGCCCACTCCCAGCAACCCATGTCCAAAATCCGACAAAACAATATGTTCGCTGTTTGGTAAATTTTGGGCAACCTGCTCGGCATAACGCGGCGGGGTGACCGGATCGGCCTCACCCGAAAGGAGCAAAACAGGGAGATCGGTCACCAAGGGCTGGCGGAAATCTGAGGCAATCTCCGCTTGGGGAAAAGCCTGGCAAATATCAAGAAACAGTCCGGCACGAAGCCCAAACAACGTATTCGCCTGGATAATCTCAGCTTCCTCCTGATCGATCAAAGGCGCATCTTCGGAACAGGCCACAGCGTACAACAAACCCAGGTTCATGCCCGCACTGCTACTGACAATGATGCCTTGCGAAATCAACGGCGTAAAATCACCAGACTCATGGGCTTCATGTACCAAATGGGGCAGCAAGGAAACCAGGTCGGTGCTGTACAAAATGGCATAAACAAAATTGGTCAGGCGATCGCGGGTTAACGTATACGCGCCTTCTTCTCCGGAGAGGGGGTGGCTAAACTGTAGTTCTAACGGTTCAGCCTCAAGGTCAGAAAGTATCGTCTTATATTCCGACTCGAAACCGGGAAATTGTTCATTACAAATCAGATCGGTCTGGCAGCGTTCAAACAACAATTCCAGGGCGCGTTGGCCATCGCCGGGCATTTGTAAAAACAAAATCAACTCCGGCCCGGTCACTGCATCCAGGGTAAGCGTGCGTACCTGGTCAGGATAAAGTCGTGCATAGGCCTGAGCCGCCCTGGTTCCATAGGATAGGCCGTAAAGATTTATTTCTTCGTAGCTTAGCGCCTCGCGCACAGCATCCAAATCGGCCGCCCAATCATCGGTTGTGTATTGCGTTAAATCGGCCGACTGAGCCATCTCCTGCGCGCAGGCATGAATTAAGTCAACAACTTCCTCATCGCTGAGGTTGAGATCATCCTCCTGTTCCGCTTCAAGATAATCACACTGTAGAGGAGAAGAATCCCCTGTCCCCCGCTGGTCTATAAGAACAATGTCCCGCGTCTCGTTAATATCATCCAACAGAGGTATTAATGGAGCGAAGGCTTGAGTTGCCGCCTGGCCCGGCCCTCCAGCTAAGAGAAATAAGGGGTCCGCTTCCGGGAAGCTGCTTTCTGCCGGAATGACAGCGATGTTTAATTCAAGTTGTCGGCCGTCATCGAGATCCCGGTTTTCAGGTACCGGCAAAGTGGAGCACATAGCCTGCCGGCCGCCTGGCAAGTGGCACAGCTCCAATGGGATATTCGATTCTTGCGCCTGATCCTCTCCGGATCCACAGCCAGACAACAATAAAAAAAGCAAAAAAATGCCAAGTGGCAGGCGAAAATCTTTTGTCATAAAAGTCAAAAATCTCCCCCAGGTTAAATGATGGTGCAGTATTTTACCATATTAAGTTAACCCTTACCCTGCCCCTTCACCCAAAAAAAAACAATATTCTTTTGCAAGGTTGGCTATTATGTGAGCGTTTGCCGTGAAGCCCATGCCTGCCATTGACATCATAAGCGTTACAACTTAAGATGCAGCCGCGAGAAGGGCGCGGGCCGATCTCACCATTCCCGTTTCTGTTCAATCACTATCCGTAATCCTGTCCGTCCCCTTTTGATTTTTATGACTGACTTATTGCGATTACTTAAGACCTTTGGAGCAGCAATTGTCCTCATGCTATTATTAGGTGCTTGTAATTCGCCTGACAATAGTATTGCGTCAGACTCGAGTATAACTCCCAGCCCAACCTCAATTCTCGATGTTCCCACCATCATCCCATCTTCTAAGGTCGATCAACCGACGGCCGAACCGACCCGGCAGGTGAATCTCCCGGCAACTGATGAACCCTACCCTGGACCAACGGCGGTTGGTGAAAACCAACCTGTTTCCACGCCTGATCCTTATCCGGGACCGCAAACTTCGACACCGGCACCACCCGATGGCGGAGCAACAGACGATAATGTTTATATGCCGATTACCAGCTCGGCCGATGAAACAGCCACTCCTGCACATACAGCAACCCCCACGCCGACGGCCGTTCCCACCCTGGATTTTGCAGCTATTCAGTCCGATCTGTGGGCTAACGGCCAGGATCTTGGTTTTGTTAAGATTGGCTTTCACACCACAATCTTGGAAGAACGAGGAGTTCTTGATAGTTGGATGCAGCAGCTCGATCAGGCCGGTGTCCCCATTTTCTTGAAAACCGTTGACAATGCGGAGCCGATCTTTAAAGCCCAGGAACTGATGAAGGAAAGCGGCGTTCCCCACACCCTTGTCTTTCGCTCATCCGGCAGTGTGCCCTTTTATGAACTGCCGGCCGCTCAAGCCGCCCAATTGCACTGGGAAGAGCACCGCAAAAAATTCCCGCCAGAGCTGGATCCTTCCGTCGTCTGGATCGAAACATTAAACGAACCGGATCGCACCAGGGCGGAATGGCTGGGCCAATTTGCCCAGGAAACAGCGCGCCTAGCTATGGCCGACGGATTCCGCTGGGCGGCGTTCGGATGGGCTTCAGGTGAACCGGAACCGGAACATTGGCAGACGCCAGGGATGCTCGCCTTTTTACGGCTGGCCGGTGAAAATCCCGACCGCCTGGCAGTCGCTTTGCACGAATATAGCTACCTGGAAGATGATTTAGCCCATGAATATCCGTACAAGGTCGGCCGTTTCCAGGAGCTATTCCGCATTGCCGATGCCCAGGGCTTCCCCCGACCCACCGTTTTAATCACCGAATGGGGTTGGCAATACAACGATATTCCCCCTGTCGGCCAGGTGATGGATGAGTTGAAGTGGGCGGCCGAGCTTTACGCTCAATATCCGCAAGTGAAAGGGGTTGGCATCTGGAATTTAGGAACCGGCTGTTGCTACGGTGATATATCGGAACAAGTCCAGGAGATAATCGATCCTGTGACCGCCTTTAGTCTTAACAATTACTACGCCATCCCCCAACCCCCGGACCAACAAGCGGTTGATCCCCAAAAGTTTCGGCCGTAGATATTACACCCCGTCAAATTCAGGCTCATAATAGGCGGTCCCTGACACATTTTCCAATGATCCTGGCTGTAACTCCAGGACCATAAACGCATCATCTGGTTCATCATAAGAAAAACGAAGACCGAAATCAGCAGCCCGGCGAAAGCCAAATCGCGGATAATAGGTGGGATGGCCCAAAACAAAAACAACGGCGTGCCCTGCCTGTTGGCATTTGGCTAATCCCTCCTTCATCAAAGCAGCCCCGATACCCTGCCTCTGCAAATCCGGCAGCACCGCTACCGGCCCAACGCCTACAGCAGGCTTACTTGTGCCCGAAGCTGTGACAATGCGCATGGGCGTAAACAGAGCATGCCCCACAACTTTCCCGTCCCGAACAGCAACCAGGGAGAGCGAGATTTTCTTATTTTGACGCAATCTGGCTACCAGTTCAGCCTCATCCCGCCGGCCAAAAGCCAACGCGTTGACCTTATCAATCCCGGCAACATCGACCGCCTTCTCTTCTCTAATTTCAATCATTTACTGTCCACCCATAATTAAAAATCTGCGCTATCGGTGTAATCTGTAGATCAATCAGCGCACAATAACCGGAGCAAGGAGCAGCCGGTCGGCTACTACCTCGTCTCCATCACGAATCATCAACCTTTCCCCGGTTGGCTGGTTATACACCCCGATTTCCAACTGGTATTCCCCCGGTGAAATTTCATGGCCCACCGGCAGCCGCATATAGCTTAAAAGTTGTTCATCTCCCGCTTCTTGCCAGAAGCTGGTCGGGTATTCGTTGGCATCGAATCCGGAAATTACCCGGCCGTCCGGGGCTAACAAATGGGCAAAAATTGTATATTGCCTTGTCGGTTTCTCCATTAGCTGCCACTGTAAGATCAGCTCCAAAGTCTCTCCCCGGTTGACTTCTACCTCGCTGCGGCTGCTGCCCAGGAACTGCATCACACCACCGAAATCCACTGGCAAGGAAATAGCATTGATCAACCCTTGTGGATCGCCAGGCTCAAAGCTGGTCGCCCAAGACCAGGTGGCGGGTCCTGTATCCTCAGGGAGCGGGACATCGGTATTCGTCCAGCGATACACATCAAAAACAGGCCGGTCAAAGCGATCCACACCCGTATGAAGGTGTTGTAGGCCCGGAACCTGCTCCAAAAGCCAGTGCTGCGGCTCATTCTCGGCCAGCAAGATATATGTTGCTTCCTGGTCCGGTGCCGGTAAAGGCAAACTCTGCTGGGCATCAAACCAGTGAATACCGTCATATTGATCTTGCGCTAATAAGGCTAAGGTCGGATGTTGCATGTATTGCGTAGAAAGGTAAAGATTCTCTTCGGGCGGATTCTGCTTCAGGTATTCAGCGACGTAAACCATAGCGACTCGCCTATCGTCATCGTTACGGGGGACGTCATGCCATTCCCGAAAATAATCACTATAGGTGGAGATGGACAACCAGCCAATGAAAATAAGCAGCACGGCCGTACTAAGTCGTGTTATCCTTCTGCTTCCTCTGCGTTCAATCCAGGAAAAACCGGCATCCAGAGTAATCGCCGGGAAAAAGTAAACTGCCGGCAATGCGCCAATGGCTCTTTGGTAGTAAGGCAGCGACTCCGCGGAAAGAATCATCGGCAGCAGCATGATGCCCAGCCACAGTAGCAGCGTTAAATAGGCCACCCGCTTTAAGCCTTTCTGCCGCATAGCAAACCAAATGGACAGCGAAATACCAAGGAAAAACATAACACCCGTGATCCAACCAAAAACGGGCTGACCGGTGATATTAAAACGATAGTTGATATCGCCCCAAACAGTCCACATACGTGCCGTTTCCTTTATGCTCTGCCACAAACGGGCTACTGAATCCCCTCCGGCCCGCTCCGGCGAAAAAACGGAGATCTGCGCCGCACGGCCAAAAAAATCGGCCGGATTCTGCCAAAAATAAAGCCCCAACGGCAAGAAGAGCAGAAAAGCGACCAGGGCCATGAGGCCAAGGTTGGCCAGGTTGTCCATGACCCGCCGCCGGTCGAAAATCCACACCAATATAACGACAAGCATGATTAAAAAGGGGAAAAGGCGCACGGCCGTATAGGTATATTGCGTCAAGCCAAGGAAAATGCCCGCCGCTACGAAATAAAAAGTACGCCTTCGATCAGCAGCACCTAAACGCAGTCCGCGAATCAATAAGTATAGGACAGGAAGCTGAATCAATGGTTGGATAACCGCCCGGTAACCGTTGCGGCTGGCGATAAGATGCCAGAGGGAAACAGCCAACAAGGCAGCGGCCAGTAAACCAATTCTGTGATTGAACCACTCCCGCCCGGTGCTGTAAGTCAGGGCTACGGTTAAAATGCCTACAAATGCCGACAGAAGTCGGCCGGCAAAAATCCCCTCACCAACAAATGTAAATAATAACGCCTCCAAGTAAACAAAAAGCGCCTCCCGACCCGTAAAGGCCGAAAAGAACACGGGGAAATACTTTCCCGCCAATACGTCACGGGCTAGAAGCGCCTTGGTGGCTTCATCCGGGTGCCAGCCAAAAGGCACAGTCGCCAGATGATAGAGACGTAAAAAGGCGGCCAGGATTAAAATGGCCAGTGGGGCCAAACGTTTGTCCATGCCCTAAATTTTACACTTCGCTCCTATTCAGCCTCAAACATAGGCACAAGGGCGAAATCAGCGGCCGTTAAATCCGTTTGTGCTGCATCTGTTGGGCTGAAATCAGATAGCCACGCTTCCTGCATCCCCGCTTCCGGCCAGACCAGATCTATCACCCGGGTATGGTTTGTCGATCCCGCCGGTGCGCCACCGATGCGCCACTGCTCCGATTCTTCAACCACATCACGCACGCGCATCACACCCGCGCTGGGAAACCCTTCCTGGCTCATGGCAACGGCCGCATAAGACCAATCCTGTGGATTGTCTCCCAGGATTGCTTTGGGCACACGAACCGTAATCTTGCGCTGACCTGGATCGCTCAAGACCTGGAACTCGCTTGGACCGGCGATCTCCTGTGGCCCTTCTTCGCCGGGCACATAAATACCCGGTGTCCATCCTTCTACCGTCACCGCGTAATCCCAGCGATAAGGATCTTGCAGTGAGAGATTACGTCCAGGAAGCAGCGCCTCACTCCCCTGCCCGTCACCATCTTTATCAACATAGATGTCAAAAGTTTGGAGAGACAACCCGTTGGGAGAATCCCAGACATTATCCACCGGCCCGCGCACATTAATCTTGAAGACCACATGTTCCACGGTGGAACCGACCTCAAACTCCTGTATATCAAAATTTCCGCTGTTAAACACAGCATCACCAGGGTAGACATAGCTCCCAGGTCCATAATCATCATTTTGCGGATCAATAATATTGACCAGGACCGTGGTCAAACCCAAATCTGGAACAATTAGCAGCGCCGGACCGCTGCCGGGCAGACGCCCCACCTCTAATGGCGTTTCCTCAATGAATTCCAGGTAAATTGCACTGAGGTTGATTTCTGAACCTTCATCGACCGTCCCTAGTGCGAGCAAAGGAAGGGCTATTTCAATTTCATTGCCGGCAGCAACAACTGCACCTTCTAAATCGCCGGGATAAACAAGCGCCAAGTTTCCATCTCCTTCAACGGTAGTCACCGGCACCCATTCTTCATCTTCGACATTATTAAAAGTCGCGCCGACCAACGCCTGATCCTGGAACGTCAATTCAAGCAGGCCATTGGCTGGAAATCCTAATAATGAACCACTTGTACTGAAATTGCTCACCGCGCCGCTCCCTGGGCCATTTAGATAGATTTGGACAGCTGTTGGATCGGCTGCACCTGCGTCATCCGGGTTGGTGGTCAAGTTTATGAATAAATTCTGGGAATCGAAGCCATAGTTTAGGCTCTCAAAAAAGGGCGTTGCTGCGGCCATCGCCCCACCTGATGCAAGATATTGGCCGGAACCATCCCATTCCCCCTCTTCGATCAGGCCATCAATGGCGGGTGATATGAGAGCCGTTGCCGGACGGTCGGCCGTCACCGCATCTTCCGGAATAATCGGTACGTCCAGCAGCGCGGGTGGTTCTTCGCCGAGGGCTAGGTAAACCTGCTTCAGCGTGTCCCGATACTGTGCATCAAAAGAGCGATCGTTGCCGGAATTTTGGTCAGACCCATACCACCAGAACCAATCCGAGCCTTCGGCAATATACATCTGAGTGATCGCTTCTTCCAAAGCCTCTTCACTCACTGAATCCGATCGCGAGCCGGTGATGTACTGCTGCAAGAAGTCCCGCGTTTGTGCCAGGTAATCCCAGGCTCTGTTTTCCTCCTCCTCGCCAATCCAGGTGCTGAAATCATGGTTGATCCAGGAGCCGGCATGTAAATTATCAATCTGCGGCTGATCCGGGACAATTTGCAAAAATTCAGTTGGCGTAACGGTTTGTATTAGCGGATCATCGCTTAGCAACTGGTAGAGGGTGTGTAAGAATTCTTTGCCATCGTTATCATAGAATTCCCAGGCGTTTTCACCATCCAGAATCACAGAGACCAGATGCGGCCCCTGCGCGCCATTTTCCGCCAATTGTTGGCGAATTTTATGAATCCGATCGACAAAGTCTTGGGCAGCATCTTTCCCCGGCATTCCGGAGTAAGTAAATCCGACCTTGTCCGAAATTGCGACGTCACGAAATAGTATCGCCACCGGTTCGCCGCGGCTGCCTTGCACATAATAGGGCCGGTAAAGTTGATCGGCTTCAACCACTACCTCTTGTGCATCGCGGGTGAAGCTATCTATGCCCAGGCTGTTAGCCAACACTCCTTCATCACTGGCCATCCACTGCAAACCATTTTGGCTGACCATGGTTACAATCTCCTGAGCCACAGACCCCTCGGCGGGCCACATACCGCGTGGGGGCTGATCAAAATGCTCCTCATAAAGCTGAACACCACGCTCTACCTGGGCCACCGCATCTTGTCCATATGTGAATCGTGCCTGTGGCAATTCGATATCGGGCAATGCTTCACGTGCCAGGTTTGTATCAACCAGGAGAGGCAAAATGGGATGGGCGAACGGGGTCATCGTCACTTCGATCTGCCCGGCATCCTGTAATTTCTTATGTATGGGGATGACTTCATTGATCAGGCGTTGGTGTTCAGCAAAGAGAATTTCTTTATCCTCTTCGCTGAAATTCTCACCTTTACCAACCAGTCCAGCTAATGGTTCCTGGCCCAACCAATCAGGATCAACCCAGGCCAGGTTAAATAAGATCTGTAAATCACGGAAATCTTCAATGGTGAAGGATCTTAAGGGATCGTCACCGTTATTCCGTTTATCTGATAATTCCTGATAGCGTGGGAAACGGGCAATAATCTTCTGATTCGTATCGAAGAAACGATCAAGGATGAACTGTTTTTGGTCGTCATTCAGATCTTCTGCGGGAATTTCGGCCAGGTTCCAATAAAGATCCCTGGCTCCATCAGAAAGATCGTCCAGTTGGCGCAATAAGCTAGGGGTCAGATTGAATGTAGCATGGATATCGGGATATTGCTCCAGGATAGCAGCCATATCCACATAATCTTTTGTCGCGTGGACACGCACCCACGGCCGTATGTAACTGTTCGTCTCCTGGTCCTTAAAGTAGACCGGCTGGTGCTGGTGCCAGATGATGGAAAGATAGATCGGGTCTGCACCTGGTTCGGTCGCCGGTTCTTCAGCCGTCTCCTGCGCAGGTTCTTCCGTAGGTGAAGGTGGATCGGTGGGTTCGGCCGTTGGTTCTTGAGTCGTTTCAGCCGTAACCGTCGGCACCCCGGCCTCTGTCGTAGGCGTCGGTTCTTCCTGCGCACAACCGGTCAAAATGAAAGAGCTAACCAGGATCAAAACAATAAATCGAAAAGCTTTCATCAACTTGCCTCACAAACCCAACAAAAAAGGGGTATACCTTAAGTATACCCCTGAATAATTTGCCGATGAAAATTTATCCCTTAACAGCACCCGATGTAAGACCACCGACAATGTAATCCTGTAAAAATAGATAGAGAATCACAATAGGGATGGCGGCAATCACTGCCCCGGCAGTAAAAACACCCCAGTTGGTCGAAAATTGATTCGATTGAAGTTGAAATAAACCAACCATCACGGTCAATTTTTGCGGACTCGTTATCAACACATTGGCCAGGAGAAATTCCCCATATGTACCAATGAAAGTTAATAAACCAACAACCACAACGACCGGACGAACCAGGGGGAATATCAACCGCCAAAACGTTTGCCAATGCGTGGCTCCGTCAACCATAGCCGATTCATCAATATCCTTTGGCACCGTATCAAAAAAGCCTTTCATCAGCCAGATGTTAATCCCCATTGCTCCACCAAGATATACAAAACCTAAACCGGTCAATGTGTTCAATCCGAGAAAAGGAATAAAAGTGCCCAATTGTTGTATCAGAGCAAAGACAGCAACCATAGCTAAAATCGCCGGGAATACCTGGATAAGTAAAATCGTTTTCAACAATGTGGAGTGACCATAAAAACGAAAACGAGAAAACCCATATGCTGTTGTAGTTGTGATCAAAACAGACAGGATGGTCACAGTAACCGCCACGCGCAAGGAATTCCACAACCATGTGGCATAAGGTAAGCTCTCATTTGTGAACAGTTCCTGGTAATTGGCCAGACTGGCATTCTCAGGTATCAATTGTTGTGAAGCCAGGTTCCCCGTGGGATCGAGAGAGGCTGATATAGCCCAAACGGCTGGAAAAAGGGCAAAGACAATCATCAACAATGCAATGAACATTCTAATGATCATGCTGATTCTACGATTTCGTTTTGCGCTTGGTTCTGATAAATTTATTTGACTCATGATTCTGCTTCTCCCCACATATTAGTATATCGGAATTGGAATAGCGTAATGACGACAACAACCGCGAATATGATGATCGTAATAGCCGAAGCAAAACCGAAATCCGCGCCTCTGGCCCCGCCAAAGGCCAATTTATAGACGTAACTGATCAAAATATCCGTATGGCCCACCGGTGTGGCTGCACCGGCAATCGGGGGACCACCATTGTTATACAAAAAGATGACATTAAAATTATTGAAGTTAAAAACGTAAGAGGCAACCAATAGAGGTCCTACAGCGATTAAGAGCAAGGGCATGGTCAGTTTCCAGAACTTGGCCCAGGCGCCAGCCCCATCAACGTCGGCCGCGCTGTAAATATCATCAGGAATACCTTGCAGAGCGCCGCTGCACACCAGCATAAAATAAGGGTATCCCAACCAAAGATTGACAATTAATATGCCGACCTTAGACCAAAATGGACTATTAAACCAATCGGGTGAGGTTCCAAAAACATTCACCAGGCTTTGGTAAATCACTCCTATAGGCTCCCAAAACATACCTCTCCACACTAAAATAGTGACTAATGAGGGAATCGTATAAGGAATGATCAATAGGGAACGAATCACTTTATTTCCCGGTAAATCATTAAAAAGCATCGCTGTGAAGAGGCCCAAGAAAAAGGTAGTCGCTACAGTCACCAGTGGAAATATAAAATTCCAAATGGTAACTAAAACCAGGGGTCCCCCAATCGCTGGACTGGAGAAGAATTCTGCGAAGTTTGAAATGCCTACAAATACCCAAAATCCAGGTGGCAGCGTCGTCCCGTCTTCGGCCGTCCAGGTACCTGTTTCAGGCGTAAATACGGTATCCGTCGCCAGATCTGTGAACGTATCCATTTCCTCATCATATATATAACGGGGTTGGGTTGTCGCCGCCCTGTCCAAACTTTGAACTTTGACTACCTGGGATTCATCACCAAAATCAATCGCTCCCAGTTCATCAATAATCGCAATCGTCTGAATACGCGGTATTAATGTGTATCCCTCGATAGATTGGGGGATGCCATCCGCATTTAGTTCGCCAAATTCAGCAGGATCAGAGACAGGCGTGAGGACCTCTCCGGGTCTTACGATAAAAGATTCGCCACTATCATTGGTTAGCCACAATAAAAATGCGCCCTCAGCATTGCGGTAAGCATTCCAAGAAAAAGCAACGCCCGTTTCAGGTAAGTAAGTCCGGCTTTGAATGGACTCGATTGATTGCTGTTTGGTAAGAAGGTGGCCGTCGCCATAGTTGGTGAAGGAAATGAAAACCGTGTAGAGAATGGGATAAATAGTTAACAAGGTCATTAACGACAGGCCAATGACCATCCAGCGCAAAGGATACATTCCCTCACGTAAAAACACAATGTTGACAAAAATGGTTATTATCGCCAGGATGCTCCCTAATGGCCAAAGGCCATCCAGGAACATATTAGCAATCAACCATATCGCCATAATATCAAATATGGCCAACAATCCTAGCCGGATGATAATCCCTGATATCGTTGCTGAGGGTTTCCCTCCGCCGGGCTTTTCCGGTATGTCGGCAGTTATTGTGCTACTCATCACCCTGCCCTCCAGATAATAAAGAAGCCGGGGCTATCTCAAAAAAGACATCCCCGGCTCTCAAAACATTAAAAATTAATCGCCTAAAACAAATTATTCAGTACCAATGGCCTCGCGAATTTGCTCTGCGCCGTTCGTTAAGGCTTCTGCAGGCTCTTGTTCCTGGTTCATAATAACCTGGACGGATGATCCCCAAGAGTCCCAAACAGCGCCCATCTCAGGAATATTGGGCATTGGGCTTGCTATCGGAGAAATAGCCGCAAATCCAGCAAGGTCCTCATCATCTACACTTTCAAGTACGGGAACGAAAGCCGGAATACGCGGGTCTTGAGCAAACAGATCGCTCATGAATTCTTCGGTAGCCACAAATTCAGTTAAGAACGTTTGGGCGAGCAATTGATTATCACTCAGAGCATTGACTAAAAAGCCACGCGCGCCAAGGAAGGGAGCCCCTTCTTGATCGCCAGACGGGAGCGGATCGACAGAGTAAGGCACACCGCCATCACGATAAGCAGTTAATGCCCATGGCCCATTAATGACGAAAGGAATCTGACCATCAATAAATTGGGCATCAGCGGCCGAGCCGTCAGCAGCCGCGGGCACAAGGCCATCGGCAACAAGTTGCTGGATAAATTCACCGGAAGCGATGAACCCAGGGCTGTCGAGACCGACATCCGTCGGATCTAAGGCACCCGATTCGTCCTGGCCAAATATGTAACCACCAAAAGCTGTATGGATCCCATAAATATGGAAGTTGGTATTAGGGAATACCGTACCATTGACCACAGTCCCTTCATCAATCAGAGCCTGGCTAACGGCAATGAAATCATCCCAGGTTTCGATTGGTTCCGGCACAAGATCGGTATTACGGAACAGCGCCACATTTTCAGTCGCATAGGGCAATCCATATAATTCACCACCATAGGAGAAGGCATTCAAGGAGCTCTCAACAAACTGGTCGGATTTATCTCCCAGATCCACTGGGGCAATGAGGCCACCCTCAATGTAATTACCAATTTGATCATGAGCAGTGATGAATAGATCGGGACCTTCGCCGGCCGGAATAGAGACACGTACCTGGTTGCCGATTTCACCGAATGCCACCTGCTGGATTTCCAATTCGACACCAATTTGCTCGGCGACGCTATCTTTCATATTTTCCAGCACGGGTGCTGTCACTTCATCAGCCATGATGATCAAAGTTGCCTCAGGAGCAGCCGCTTCTTCTTCGGGTTCCTCGGTTGCTTCTTCCATAGGCTCTTCAGCCTCTTCTTCCATTGGTTCTTCGGTTGGCTCTTCCATGGGTTCTTCAGCTTCTTCTTCCATCGGCTCTTCAGCCGGCGCTTCTGCTTCTTCTGCTGGTGCTTCCGGTTCCGCTGTAGGTTCCTCGGCGCCACCACAAGCTACTAGGACAAATGCACCTAGCAGAAGCATGACTAAAAGTGTGTACAATTTGCTATTTTTCATGTTTCTCCTCACTAATAAAAGCATTTTTATTCTGACTTATCTCTTCTCTTTAGTATTATAATATATCTTATCTATCGGTTTTCATCACCTCCTGTCGTTTGACATTATATATTAATTCTAATTTTTATTTTATTATTTGCAAAAATGCCAGGAACGTTAATATTGTGGCTCCCCCCACAAATTACTCCCGCAGCTGTGCACCGAGGCGCTGACCTAATTGTTTTAATATACGCTGCCTTTGGTTGAAGGCGTCTTTGTCCGTTAATGTCTTATTGGGTGCTTGAAAGGTCAGATGGTAAGCCAGGCTCTTTTTACCATCCGGGATCTGGCTGCCTTCATAGACATCAAACAATTCAATCCCTTTGAGCAGAAATCCACCGGCCTTATGAATGGCCTCTGCCACATCGGCCGCCGGCACATGCCGGTCAACCACTAGAGCCAGGTCCTCACGAACGGCCGGATAAGGAGAAATAGCATCAAATGAATAGCTCTTACCCATTATCTTCAAGATTGTTGATAATTGTAAATCGGCGGCCAACACAGGCTGATCGGCGCTAAAACGGCCGCCATAATTTTCGACCACCAGGGGATGCAGCTCACCCATGACCCCAAGCTGCCGTTCACCCAACCAAATTCTAGCCATTCGTCCCGGCCGATAACTGGGATGTTTTGAGGCCTCAAAACGCACATCCAGGTGCAGCGCCCCAAACAAGCCTTCAACGACACCCTTCAGATCATAGAAGTCCAAGATGCTGGTGTTTGAGGAATCGCGCCAATTGGATGCATCACGCAGCCCACTCATCACGATACTCAGATGCAAAATCTCATCCGGCAGATCATCTTCCTCACGGGCCAGGTAAATTTCACCGATTTCAAAAATAGCAATACGATCCTGGTGGCGGCTATTTTCAGCAGCAACCTCCAAGACGGAAGAGAGCACACTGTGGCGCATGACCACTTTGTCAACCGATATTGGGTTGGTCAGTGTGACATACGGCCGGTCATCTGCGGATAATCCGCTATCTTGAGGAATCAATCGTGCTTCACTCACTTCATTAGTCAAGCGATAAGTAATCACTTCTTGCAAGCCAAGCTGGACCAGGATATCGCGAATTTGCTCTTCTTTTTCCAATTCAGGATTACCACGCTGTGGGGGCAAGGCATCAGCAATAATCGTCGATGGAATACGGTCATACCCGGCCATGCGGCAAACCTCTTCGACCAGGTCGTGGGGGCCTTCAATATCCATGCGGTGATCGGGAACCGTGACCATTAAATGATCACCGTAAGGTTCCACTTTGAACTGCAAACGCCTTAAAAACGCGGTGATTTCTTCACCGGTCAAATCTAAGCCGCTTAATTTTTTGGTGTAATGGGGGCTAAGTTCAACAGAGACCTCCTCCGGCGGCTGGGGATAATAATCGATTATTCCTTCGGCGACTGTTCCTCCAGCCAGGCGGCGCATGAATTCGGCCGCTCGCTTAGCGCCTAACAAAGCCTGGCTGGGATGAACGCCACGGCTGAACCGGAAACCAGCATCGGTGTTAATGCCTAATTTGGTCGCTGTGCGTCGGATATTAATGAAGTTCCAGGCCGCGGCCTCCAAGAGCACATTGCTTGTTTCCGGTTTTATTTCACTATCCAGGCCGCCCATGATTCCACCAAGACTGAGGTTGCCCAGGGGATCGGTGACCAGAATAGAGTAAGGAGGCAGTTCATGTTCAATGCCGTCCAGGGTGGTCAACGTTTCACCCTCATGCGGCAGACGCGTGTGGATGTGAATTGGTCCCTCAGCATCATATTCATCAGCCCGGCGACGGAGAAAATCATAATCGAAGGTGTGGTTGGGCTGCCCCATTTCCAACATCACATAGTTGCTGATATCAACCACAACATTGATCGGCCGCTGTCCGGCCAAACGCAGCCGGTGCTGCATCCAATAAGGGCTTGGCACCTGCTTAACCCCTTCAATCATTAAAGCGACAAAACGAGGGTTGAACTGCGGTTCATCAGTGGTGATCACAACACGCTTTTCCACCGGCGGTCCCTCCATCACCACATCATAATTAGGAGGACGCAGTTCCTGGTCTGTTAAAGCCGCATACTCACGGGCAACACCCAGAATCGAAGCGCAGCGCGCGATATTTGGAATAATGTCGATCTCTAGAACCGAATCACCCAGGATGTCTTGTAAAGGTGTCCCGGCGACGTAGTCGGGAGACCATTCATCCCTGGTCATGATGATGACGCCCTCATGTTCCTCACTGATGCCCAGTTCCTTCTCCGAACAAAGCATGGCATCATTATATATCCCGCGCAGTTCGCGCCCCTTTAGCTTACGCTTCTTGCGGTCTGCCTTATGCCCGTCGTAGAGGGTCGTCCCTTCAAGGGCCAGCGGCGAATACAATGCAAGCGCACCGATATCCCCCTGGCCAATATATTGAAACAAATTGGGAGCGCCGGTCACGACAACCTTTGGTTTATCCGCCCCATATTCAACTGTGGCTAAAACCAGGCGATCAGCGTTAGGGTGTTGTTCAACCTGTAAAATGTGCCCCAGGATCACCTTCTCTCGATCCCAGACCAAATCCGCTCCTTCAACGCCAATTTGTCGGGTATGTTTGACCTCCAGGCCAGCGTTGGTCAACAGGCGGTCAACTTCTTCCACCGCCAGATTGACTTCTACATAGTCACTTAACCATGATAATGGTACAAGCATCAATCATCTCCTGTTTCAAAACCTCAGTTTTTGTAAACACGAATGGGAGGAAAACGGAAAAATATCCGTGTTTTTCCTATCCGTAAATACAATGTTTCTTTTACTGTCTGAACTTGTTAGAATTGTCGTAAAAACCGCAAATCGTTCGCCCAGAAGCGGCGTATGTCATCAATACCATATTTGAGCATGGCAATGCGTTCCGGACCCATACCAAAAGCAAAACCGAAATATTTCTGCGGGTCATAGCCGCCATTGTTCAATACATTGGGATGAACCATGCCACAGCCTAAAATTTCCAGCCAGCCGGTATATTTGCAAACCTGGCAGCCTTCTCCATCACACAGAAAACAGCTAACATCCATCTCTGCACTGGGTTCGGTGAAAGGAAAGTAACTTGCCCGAAAGCGGGTTTCCCGATTTTGGCCAAACATACGTTTGGCGAACTCAGTTAGCGTGCCTTTGAGATCGGCGAATGTAATATTTTCTCCCACTGCAAGCCCTTCCACCTGGGTGAATTGAATTTCACTGCGCGATGTGATTTGCTCATTGCGATAGCACATGCCCGGCAAAATAACGCGGATCGGTTCAGGATAATATTCCTGCATGGCTCGAATCTGGCCCGCGCTGGTATGCGTGCGCAAGATGACATCTTTCTTGTCCGTGTAGAAACTATCCTGCATTTCGCGCGCCGGATGGTGGGGCGGGAAGTTGAGCAGTTCAAAATTGTAAGCATCGGTTTCCACATCCGGACTGCGGTAAATCTGGAAGCCCATATCGCCAAAGATGCGGTAGATATCGCGTAATGTTTGGGTGACGATATGCAAACCGCCACGTTCCTGCGGCCGTCCGGGAAGTGTGACATCAATGGCATCAGCATTTAATTTAGCTTGCAGTTCGGCCGCCTTTATCTCGGCTGTTCTTTCGTCGAAGGCTTCTTGCAGCGCCTGTTTGATCTGGTTGAGCCGTTTGCCGAACACCGGCCTTTCCTCGGCCGACAGCTGACCCATCTGGCGCGTCAGTAAATACACATCCCCCTTGCGCCCCAAGGTCGCTCGATACCAGCCCTCCAATTCCGCACCGCTCTGCGCAGCTTGCAAGCCGGCTAAGGATTGTTCATACTTTTCTTCCAGGTTTATGCTCATCTTAAACTTTCCTGTCACTTAAAATAGTGATAGCTTGCAGCGTTTGCCAAACGCCGGAAGCATATCATAGCCGTATAAGTCTGCCAAAATAAAAAGGCGCGGTTTTTATGCCGCGCCTTCTTGAAAACGTTGTATCTGCTAAAACTTTACTCAGGCAGAACCAACCTCCTCCGCTCTCACGGCAAATGGGGCCACTATTCTGCTAAAGCTAAAAAACATGTCGTTCGGATAATACATATCGTAAGCATCGTATCATTAGCTGATACCCTTGTCAAGAATTTTTAAAATTGGTCCATTTTTTAAAAATGGACCAATTTCATTCATTCCTATCGCCGACGATCGCGACCCCGGCCGCGCCGGCCGTTTCGGGAACCACCAGAGCGCGGCTTATCGTTAGCCCGCGCTTCTTCCAAAGTCCAGCCTTCTATTACAGCCTGGCGGGATAAACGAATTTTCCCTTCGCCGCTGACGTCCGTGATCATAACCATGATTTCATCACCCATCTGAACCGCATCCTCCACCTTGCGAACGTGCTCACTGGAAAGTTGGGAAATATGGCACATGCCGTCAACACCAGGTACATATTCAACAAAGACGCCAAAATCAGTCGTCCGGACGACTTTACCGGTGAATATTTCACCAACCTCCGGCTCTTTCACCAGGTTTTTTATCTGTTCAATGGCGGCTTCGGCGAGTGCGCCATCAACGCCGGCGACGAATACCGTGCCATCTTCCTGGATGTCAACGGATACGTCATAATCCTCTTCCAGGCTGCGAATGGTCGAGCCACCCTTACCGATCACCGCGCCAATCTTTTCGGGGTCGATGCTAATGCTTAGCATTCGCGGTGCATAAGGACTCATCTGCTCGCGCGGCTGCGAAATCGTAAGGATCATTGAATCCATGATTTCGAGACGGCCGACGCGCGCCTGCTCTAACGCTTGAGCCATCAGTTCCTGGGAAAGGCCGCCGATCTTGATGTCCATCTGCAAGGCGGTGATCCCGTCAACTGTGCCGGCCACTTTGAAGTCCATATCGCCGAGATGATCTTCCATGCCCTGGATATCAGTTAGCACAGCAAACTTCTCGCCATCGGTCACCAAACCCATGGCCACACCGGCTACAGGTTTCCTAAGTGGCACACCACTGTCCAACAGGGCCAAACTGGAAGCACAGACGCTGGCCTGGCTGGTGCTGCCATTGGAGGAGAGTACTTCCGAAACGACGCGAATCGCGTATGGGAATTCTTCCTCGGAAGGAATCATCGGCAGCAGCGCGCGCTCGGCCAATGCTCCGTGGCCAATTTCCCGCCGTTTCGGTCCGCGCAGGAACCAGGTTTCTCCGGTGGAGAATGGCGGGAAATTATAATGGTGCATATAGCGCCGGCTGTCTTCCGGATACAAGCCTTCTAATTTTTGCGCTTCACGTGGCGTTCCCAGGGAAACCAGGGAAAGGACCTGCGTTTGCCCACGGCGGAACAAACCGGAACCATGAGCACGTGGGCTGATCCCCACCTCCGATGAAAGCTCGCGGATGGAAGTGTAGTCTCGACCGTCCGGGCGAATGCCTTCGTAGAGGATGCGCGAGCGAACCGCTTTTTTCAATTCGCCGGCAATAACCTCACGAATTGCCTTGGGATCAGCCATTTCATCTTCCTCAAGGAAAGAATCAACAACCTCCTCGCGCAGAACATCCATAGCCGCATTGCGATCATGGCGATCGGTTTGTGTGGCTACAATTTCAGCAATTCGATCCCCCAGACGCGCTTTCACGGCTTCTTCTAATTCGGGATCGCTTTCGTCGAACGTAATCTCTCGTTTTTCTTTGCCTAACTGCGCCGCCATTTCTTCCTGCAAGGTAATAATCGGCTGCAGAGCTTCATGGCCAAAGGCCAGGGCCTCAATCATCAATTCTTCACTAACTTCTTCAGCCCCTGCCTCAACCATAATGATCGCGTCTCGCGTTCCGGCGATACGTAGATCTAATGTGCTGTCCGCCATCTGGGGGATGGTAGGCATAACCACAAATTCCTCGTCAATGTAGCCGACCCGGACCGCTCCAATAGGGCCATCCCAGGGAATATCGGAAATCATCAAGGCCGCGCTGGCTGAGTTGACCGCCAGAACATCCAGGTGATGAACACTATCTGAAGACAGTGTGGTGACGATGATCTGCACTTCATTGCGCATGCCCTTGGGGAAGAGCGGGCGCAATGGGCGGTCGATCAAGCGAGAAGTCAAGATCGCTTCCGTCGTCGGCCGTCCCTCGCGGCGGAAAAAGCCGCCCGGAATTCGGCCGGCAGCGTACATTTTCTCTTCAAAATCAACGCTCAAGGGGAAGAAATCCAACCCTTCACGCACATTTTTGGACATCGTGGTTGTAGCCAACAGCATACATTCGCCGAGCCGCGCCGTAACGGCACCCCCGGCCTGCTCGGCCAGCTTGCCAGTGGAAAAGGTCAATTCCTTATCGCCCACTGTCGTAGAAAAAGTATATTCAGGTAACATATTTATCCTCTTATGTGGTTTGTTCACGAAATCTATTAACAAGTAACAGTCACTTTATTATCTGTATTGCCACTCAAACAATGACCGAAGTGACTGTCACATTATTCAAACTGATTAGAAAACAAACCTACTTATGAATGACACGATCTTGCATATTTAAGATCAGAAAACGGCAAACCAAGCGGCTTAGCCCGCCAATGCGTTATCTGACCAGGAAACAGATCCGAAAAATACATCCCCGGATGCTGTTAACAAACAAGAAAGGTCAAAATATTTTGTTATTCAAAATGCTTGGGGCATAAATATGGGTTAGGGACTGGGAGCTGTAGCTTATGATCAATATAAGCACCAAATCCCAATTCCTAATCCACGCCGCTGTGCCCCTAACAAAAGGGGCGAGGTTTTCTCGCCCCTAATTTATATATATTTTTACCGACGCAGTCCTAAACGAGCCAGGATTGTGCGGTAACGTTCCGGGTGACGCTTACGCAAGTAACCCAACAAGCGCCGTCGCTTGCCGACCAACTTAAGCAGCCCGCGCCGTGAACTCTCATCATGTTTATGGGTGCTCAGGTGTTCCTGAAGCTGTTTAATCCGGCGATCAAAAATCGCGATTTGCACCTCAGGCGAACCGGTATCGCCCTCATGCGTTGCAAAATCTTCAATTAAATCGGCTTTCTCTGCCACATCTAAAGGCATTGTTTTATCCTCCAATCAGGTCAATATCAGCCTGTGAGCCGTCGTGCCGATGTCGTCGCACTCTCAAGCCAATACCCGATTATACTCCGGCTCCCGTTTGACGCAAAAGTGCTCACCGAAAATCTAGGAACCCGACCTTATTATAATGAGAAAATTAATTGGACGCTGATAACGCTGAATTTTTTATCGGCGAAAATCCGCTCTTGTCCGCGTCCTATTTCACTGTGGGATAGCTAGATCGAAAATTATTACGCAAAGAAATGGGTGATTTTTACTCATCTCCCAAACGCAACACAGCCATAAACGCCTCTTGCGGCACTTCCACATTGCCAATCATCTTCATGCGTTTCTTGCCTTTCTTCTGTTTTTCCAACAATTTGCGTTTGCGTGATACATCGCCGCCATAACATTTGGCCAAAACATCCTTACGCAGCGCCTTGACGTTGGCACGACTGATGATTTGCTTACCCACGGCCGCTTGTATGGGCACTTCAAATAGTTGACGTGGAATCAATTTTTTGAGTTGGGTCACCAACTTTTGGCCACGATAATAGGCGTCGTCCTCATGAACAATCATCGCCAGGGCATCAACCGGTTGCTTGGCCACCAGAACATCCAGTTTAACCAGATCGGAAGCGCGATAACCGAGAAACTCGTAATCCATCGAAGCATAGCCCCGCGTGCCGCTTTTCAGCTTATCATAAAAATCAATGATGATTTCCGACAGGGGTAGATCAAATTGCAACACGACACGGCCGGGAGCCGGGTATTCTTGTCCGGTAAACACGCCACGGCGCTTGATGCACAGATCCATGATGACACCATAATATTCATCCGGGGTGAAGATTTGCACATGCATCCACGGCTCGCGAATTTCTTCAATAAGCGAAGGGTCTGGCAGTTCGGCCGGGCTTTCAATAATCTTTACCTCGCCGGATTGGGCCATAACCACCTCGTAACGCACGCTGGGCGCTGTGGCAACCAGGTCCAGGTCATATTCGCGTTCTAGCCTTTCCTGCACGATCTCCATATGGAAAAGACCTAAAAAACCACAGCGAAAACCAAAATTCAAGGCATTGGAACTCTCCGGTTCATAAACCAATGCGGCATCATTCAATTGTAGCCTTTCCAACGCTTCCTTCAGCAATGCATACTCTTCGCCCTCGGTGGGGAAAAATCCGGCAAAGACCATCGGCTTGGCCGCTTGATAGCCGGGCAATGGTTCAGTAGCAGGTTTCTCGCGGCCGGTGATTGTATCACCTACCCGGCACTCGCGAACTGTTTTTAAGCCGGTGGCGATATAACCCACTTCTCCGGCCGATAGCGTTTTCACGGGCTTCATATTGGGATTAAAAATGCCCAACTCGATCGGCTCCGCTTCAACATCATTAGACATCATTTTGATCCACTGTCGATCATTAAGTGAACCTTCAAAAACCCGAATATAGGCGATCACTCCCTTGTAAGAATCGTAATGGGAATCGAAAACAAGCGCACGAAAGGGGGCATCCGGGTCGGAACTGGGCGGCGGTACTTTAGCAACCACTTCTTCCAGGACAAGCCGGACATTGGTTCCTTGTTTGGCGCTGACCGGAATGGCGTCTTCGGCGGGAATGCCGATTAAGTTCTCAACTTCTTCAGCGGCATCATCAGGAAGAGCGGCCGGTAAATCGATTTTATTGATCACCGGAATCAGTTCCAGGTCGGCCTCAATGGCCAGGTATAAATTGGCCAGGGTTTGCGCTTCAATGCCCTGGGTAGCATCAACAACCAGGATAGCCCCTTCACAACTTTGTAAGGCGCGGCTGACTTCATAAGCGAAATCGACATGGCCTGGCGTGTCAATAAGGTTCATCTCATAGACTTGCCCATCTTCAGCCTCATAGGTCATGCGCACGGCCGAGGCTTTAATAGTGACGCCTTTTTCCCGCTCAATATCCATGCTGTCCAATATCTGATCCTGCATCTCCCGATCAGAAATCGTGCCTGTCGCTTGAAGCAGTCTGTCGGCCAGCGTTGATTTGCCGTGATCGATATGGGCGATTATGCAAAAATTACGTATATGACTTTGATCCATGATGGGTAGTATATCAGAATGCCTTGCTGCGAGGGAAAGGTTTAATCAGCAAGAACGCTAGGTTATTCAGAAACGCGGCCGAGAATGGAATCGATCAGAGCCTGTCGATTGATCGCTTTTCGACCATCGGGTCGCAGCCAAACCAGGAACTCAACATTACCCTCAGCCCCCTGGATGACCGAGCGCATAAGGCCGCGAATCGAAAAACCGCTTTCTTCCGACCAGCGAAGTAAATCTTCAAGTACCTGGCGATGAACATGCGGGTCTTTAACAATACCCCCCTTGCCCACCTGTTTCCGGCCAGCCTCAAACTGCGGTTTGATCAAAGCCACAATATCCGCATCTGCGGACACCCATTTTTGTACAGCAGGCAAAATCAGTTTCAGCGAGATGAAGGAAACATCAATGCAAACGAAGGTTACAACTTCGGGCAGAGATTCTAAATAGCGGGCATTGGTCCGTTCCATGACCACCACCCTTGGGTCCTGGCGCAGTTTCCATTCTAATTGGCCATAGCCGACATCAACAGCGTAGACGCGCGCCGCTCCATTCTGTAGTAGAACATCCGTAAACCCACCCGTGCAGGCCCCTACATCAACACAAATGCGATCCTGGACATCCACATCAAAGGATTGCAGAGCGCCGGCCAATTTGAAACCGCCACGACTGACGTAAGGCATGGGGTCGATCAGCTCCAATTCGGAAGCCAGCAAGACGGCCGTGCCCGGCTTATCTATACGCCGGCCGTCAACCAGCACTTCACCAGCCATAATTAAGCCTTTGGCCTGGCTGCGTGTGGTCGCTAATCCACGCTCAACCATCAATTTATCGAGACGCTCTTTATTCCTGGCCATGCTCTAATATCAGGTGACTGTCACTTGTTCAAGATTTAATTGCGTACCTGGCCGTCCAATCTTGCAAGGCATCAGCTAACGATTGGCGCAACGGTATTCGCGGCCGCCAACCGATTTGTTCTTCAATCTTAGCATAACTGCCAAAAAGGCAAGGCGTCTCAGATGGGCGCATGCGATTGGGATCAAAAGTGATCTGAACATCGACCTCGGCCAGGTCAATCAGCGTCTGTAGTAGTGAGTAAATGGACACCGCTTTTCCGGAACAAATCAAATATGTCTCGCCCGGATGTCCCCTTTCGGCGAGGGTGACATAAGCATCGGCCACATCGCGAACATCCGTAAAATCACGCTCCGCTTCTAAATTCCCAACGGACATAACCGGCTGTTTCAAACCGAGTTTGATCGCCGCCAGTTGGCTGGCGAAGTCAGGAACGACAAATCCCAATTCCTGCCGTGGACCGACATGATTAAACGGCCGGGCTTCGATGACCGGCAGTTCATATCGCTGCCAGTACAAAGGAGCAAGCTGCCCGGCGGCCATTTTGCTGATTCCATACGGGTGCCGGGGGCGGGCTACGCTGTCTTCCGTGAGCGGTAGATTTTCTTTTTGCACCTGCCCATAAATCTCGGCGCTGGTGACAATAATGACCCTGGGCTTTCCAAAGGCCACAGCCGCCTCCAACAAGTTCGCCGTTCCTCCCCCATTGACAGCCATCGTCAGCGCCGGGTCCCGCCAGGAAACCGCGGGGGAAGCCTGGCCTGCCAGGTGGTAAATGATATCCGGCCTGGCCTTCGACACGGCCTTCTTGAGAGAACTCAAGTCCAATAAATCACCAGAAATCTGCTGGATATTTTTTCCGTCAGGTAGCGTTTGATGGCTGGTTTCCTCATGTACCAAGGCGAACAGTTGGTGATCGGCCACAGTCAGCCGGTCTGCCAGGTGCGATCCGGCAAAACCCGTAGCTCCCGTAATAAAAATACGCATATATAAAATTATACCTTTGATTCTCTATGCGAGAAAACTGGTCATGCCCTAAGAAAGCAAGAAAATTTCTCGCCAATGAAATGATGCAACGTATAATGGAATGAATGGGCTTAAACCAGGAAGATTCTTCTCAGCTAAATTTCACCCCTAGTTCTGCAAGGCAAAAACTTTTCGGGATTCGGACCAACCAGTGGAATTGCATCCTCTTCAGGGTCTTATTTCTGCTCATTTTGCTGCGCTTGCTGCTGCCGGCACCGCCCCTCATCACACCTGGACCCCCGCAAACGGTGCAAACAAACCATCCCAAGTTGGGTGTGCACACAAGACTCACCGACGAGGTTGAGGAATGGAAGATTAAGCACAGCCTGGAAATGGTGAGGGAGATGGGCGCGCCGTGGATTGTTGAGTTCTTTCCCTGGGCATATTACCAGGCGGAAAATGGGGAAATTGCCTGGAGTCACCCGGATATGGTTATCTCTCATGCGCACACTCAGGGCTTAACGGTTATCGCTCGCATTGGTTTGACGCCGGGCTGGGCGCGCCCCCCGGATACGCCGCTGACGTATCTCGGAGAGGAATCCTACGCTGATTTTGCCTCCTTTGCGGCCGAATTTGCCGGCCGTTATGTGGGGAAAGTCGATTACTTGATCGTCGGCAATGAACCTAATCTGAGCTATGAATGGGGCTACCGGGTGACCACGGCCGAGGACTACGTCAACCTGCTCAAGGCTGTCTATCCAGCGGTCAAAGAAGCCAATCCAGACATGAATATTTTAGCCGGTGCATTGGCTCCAACCCTTGAACCGGAGGGATCGCAATGGGGACTCAACGATTTACAATATTTACAAGAGATGTACGACGCCGGAACAGGGGCTTATTTCGACGGTTTGGCGGTGCATGCTTACGGGTTGACGTTTCCGGCCGATTCAGAGCCGCATTCCCAAATTCTAAACTTTCGCAGAGTAGAACTTGTGCGCGAGATCATGGTCGAAAATGGGGACGAGAGAAAATCAATCTACATTACCGAAGCCGGCTGGAATGACCATCCGCGCTGGACAATGGCCGTTAAACCGGGCCAACGTATTCAAAATACATTAGCAGCCCTGCGCATTGTGGAGGAGGAATGGCCTTTCGTGGAGATGCTGGCGGTCTGGGCTTTTCGTTACCCGGCTCCAACAAAAAGTTATATGGATTATTATACCCTGGTCACGCCGGAATTTGTGGCCAAACCGATTTACGATGCGCTGAAAAATAAAACAACAGGAGCCGGCAGTGATCCTTCGTAAATCCTTAACTTGTTTATTAATTTTCCTGACCTTTCTCGCTTTAAGCGCCTGCCGGTCAGATTCAGGCGCATGGGAACGGGTGCAGCAATCAGGCGTTCTTCGCGTCGGTCTTGATCCCACTTATCCACCCTTCGAGGTCGCTGACGATAACGGTGTCCAGGGGCTGGATGTCGATCTGGCGCATGCTCTGGCTGAAGAACTCGGTTTGAGAGCAGAGTTCGTATATTTTGGTTACGATGGTTTGTATGATGCCCTGGCCACAAACCAGGTGGATGTCCTGATCTCGGCTTTGGTCATCATGCCCGAACGCCAACGCGACTTCGCCTACAGCGAACCCTATTTTAATGCCGGGGAATTCCTAATCATTCCCAATAATGCGGAGGGGGACATTCAGGAGATGGACCAAATGAGCGGCAAGCGCCTGGCCGTTGAGTTAGGTTCCCTGGGACATGTTGAAGCAACCCAGTGGGCCAATCGTTTACGCGATTTAGAAATCTTGCCCTTTAGCAGCGCCGGCGAAGCGCTGGATGCCGTCGCCAGTGGGCAAGCAGATGCCGCATTAGTTGACCATATCAGCGGCCGTTTATATCTGAAAGAGCAGCCAGGCGAACAAACTCCCCTGACCAAAGTTGACACCCCAGTGACTGTGGAACCTTACACCCTTGTCGTGCGTATAGAAGATGAGACGTTGCTGGTTAAATTAGATGAAGCGCTCCAATCTTTGAAAGAAAAAGGACGGTTGAGCGCCATCATTGCCCATTGGTTGGACAGTTAACGAAAGAACTTGCGAATTGTGCTTTACTTATAATTATGTCCAATTTGATTTATAATAGGTGTGTCAGTTGACAGTCACTTAAACTGATAAATTTCCTTAAGAACGCTCTTGAAAAGTAACTGTCACACAATCGTATACAAAATGGAAAATGAAATGACCCCATTCAACAACCATTCCCGGCGCACGTTCCTTCTGGCCGCCGTGACGATCATTCTATTGCTTGTTATCCAACCTGCTAAAGCCCAGGTTAAAAGTTTCAGATGGGAAAATTGGGAAAGCGACATCACGCTGCAAGAAGATGGAGACTTTGTGGTTGAGGAAACACACACCATCGAGTTCAGCGGCGAGCCTTTTACCTTTGGCTTCCGCACCATTCGCACCGGCCAGGAAGGCGGCAATGACGCCATTACCAACATTGCCGTGCGTGAAGGGGATATTAATTATACCCAGTCCAACAGCCGTGAACCTTACACATTTACGGTCAGCGACGACGGTGATGAAGTCACGATTCGCTGGTATTTCCCCCCTGCTCTAGGTCAAAACACCTATACATTCACTTATACGGTTGAAGGTGGCGTGGCGACAGGTGTTGGCCAGGAAGGGCAAAGCGACGAGATATTTTGGACGATCATTCCTGACGATCACCCTGGCCTGGTCAGTAACAGCAGCGCAACTATTCACCTACCGGAAGGGGTGCAGCCGCAGCGATATACCGGCACTTCTGATTACATCGTGGCCGGATACCGCAACAATAATCAAAGCGACGATATCGTCACCCAGGTAAATGATAACGGACAAACCATTTTTTATGAAAATACCCAGCCCCTAGTCGAAGGGCAATCCTTCGAGGTGCGGACGCAATTTGCGACTGGCCTTTTAGATATTCCCACCCCGCAATGGCATAGTCAGCAACAGGTAGGTGACACAATCGGTTTATTCCTCCTAGCAATTGCGCTGCTCCTGCTCGTTGGGGGACCTTTATTGGTATTATTGCTCTGGTATCTCAAAGGACGCGATCCGGAGTTAACGGTTGTCGTGCCCGATTATATCAACCAGCCGCCGGATAACCTGCCTCCGGCCGTTGTCGGGACGCTGGTCGATGAAAAGGCGGACATGCAGGACGTTGTTTCGACGCTGATCGATCTGGCCAATCGTGGTTATTTGACCATGACTGAAAAGAAAAAGGATCATCTTTTCACCCGCACAGAAAAAGCGGACCAGGGCTTGCGCTCTTTCGAGAAGCAAATGCTCAAAGATTTTTTCGGCCGTAAAGAGGAACGTTCGCTAAACGATTTGCGTTATAAGTTCGCCAAAAAACTGCCCAACTTACGCAAAATGATTTACCAGGAATTGGTAGACGAGGGGCTTGTTTCCACCTCTCCGCACAGCGTGCGACAATCTTATGGCTGTTTTGCCGGTTTTCTATTTGCTATCGCGCTCATCTCCTTTATCGCCTTAACTGCGCTGTTCTCCGAAACAGTGAGCACCGTCGTCTGTATCCCCATTGCCCTTGGCGTCACGGCTGGCTTCATGATTTTAGCTTCAAGGTATATGCCTAAAAAGACAGCAAAGGGGGCAGAAGCGGCCGCTAAATGGAACGCCTTCAAAGAATACCTCAAGAATATTGAGCGGCACGCCGATCTTGAAAAGAGCAGTGAGATTTTCGCCGAATACCTGGCTTATGCCGTAGCCTTTGGCCTGGAGCGCAATTGGATCCGCAAATTCTCTTCCGTGCCCACCACCCCTATCCCCGGCTGGTATATTCCCTACTATGGCGGCTTATATGGCGGGCTGGGGGGAGCGTCGAGTGGATCGTCAGGTTCATCACCCCAAATGCCTACTTTGGAAGGCATGTCCGGTAGTTTGACCGGTGGATTAGGCGGTATGTCCGCCGGATTGACTCGCATGTTAAACTCGACATCAACCGTGCTTAAAAGCACGCCGCCAAGTTCCAGAAGCGGCGGATCGGGCGGCAGCTTCAGTGGTGGTTTCAGCGGCGGTTTTTCCGGAGGTGGCGGCGGAAGCGCCGGATTTGGCTAAATAGAAACGTAACCGCGAATTCCGATTCGCGCGAATCGGAATTCGCGGTTATTGAGTATGGAAGGAGAATCAATGGGACGAACCTTAGGCATCATTCTTATCGCCGGCGGCATCATCGTAGGCATCATCATCACTGCCTTGATGTGGGTCTACCGGGGCGAAGGTAGCTTGACGGCCGGAGCAGCAACTTTAGGCTGGGTATTGGGCATTGCTGTCCTTGTACTACCCCAACTGGGCATCGGTGCCTTCCTGCTCTGGAAGGGTGGCCAGGAAGCTGCTGTTGCTGCCAAAGCGAACAAAGAACGTGAACTGCTAAATATTGTCTCCGCACGTGGCCAGGTCGATATTCGTGATGTGGCGATTGAAATGCAGGCTAGTAAAGATGAAGTCCATGATTATTTGCATAACCTGGTTGGCATGGGGCTTTATTCCGGTTATATCAATTGGGATGAAGGGACACTCTATTCGGCCGAGGCCAGCCAATTAAGAGAAATGACACAATGCAAGCATTGTGGCGGACAGGTGGAATTGGCGGGTAAGGGCGTTATTCGTTGTCCCTATTGCGGCACGGAATATTTCTTAGATTAACAGAGTGCGCCGGAAATGCTACCCTAAATTTGACAACATTTATTAAATGGTTTTCGCCCACATATCAAGGGAAAAGTTGTCAAATTTCTGTGTAAATGATTTCTGGAACAATGTATTTATTTTCTGAGGTGTAATAATGAGTGAAAAACAAGTGAGTGATATTTATGAAAAGATTGCCGGTGAAGAATCAACATCATTAGGCAAACTGCTGGCGAAGATCCCCGGCCTTTCCGGATATATGGAACGGGGTCGCCGGCGTGATGCCGACCAGATTTTACGCGACACTATCGCCAAACAACTGAATGAAATTCGGTTGCAGTTAAGCAACGTTCATCATGAAATCAGCCAGAACATCAGCCTGGCCATGCAATATGCGGAAAAACTGGGCCGCGCCGATAATCGCTTGATGGGTTTAATTGCCAAAATCAAAGAAGCGCCGCAAGGTTATGCCGGATTTTTTGACGCGATAAAAGTCAAAGAAGATGATTTGGCTCGCATTTATGTTTTTGATGAACAAATGTTGGGATTTGTAGATAAAATTGGCGAAGATGTGGAAGCATTGGATAATGCAGCCGCGCAAGGCGCTAATATTGATGCGGCGATTCGCCAACTGAATGATGATCTGGCACTCGCCAGCGAAACATTCAATTCAAGAAATGAAGTAATGTTGGGTATCAGTTAGAATTGTAGCAGGCTAACAACAGCAGTGTAAGATAATAAAGGCTTGCACTTTAGTTTTCAGGAGATTTGATCATGCCAAAAGTTTTTGATGCAGTTTATGTGGATTCCTGGGGTAAAGACGAGATTGTTCAGAAGTTCCCTCCTGGGGGACCGGGAGATATTAAACTTGGCTCTCAACTCGTCGTTAATCAAGGCGAGATGGCCGTCTTTGTGCGTGGCGGTGAGGCGATGGGCACTTTCGAGCCTGGTCGCTATACCTTGACCACGGAGAACGTGCCCTTCTTAACCAACCTTCTGGAAGGGGCCTTATTCGGCGGACGAAATGTATTTACGGCCGATATTTATTTCGTAAAAGCGACGGATATGACGCTCCGTTGGGGAACCGTCAACCCCATCATTGTCGAACATCCACAACGCATGCCTGGCGCCAGCGCCATGCGCGGTAACGGCACCTACGTTGCCAAGGTGAAAGATCCCTGGCGTTTCCTCAACGCTATGGACGCCTTCCGCAACAGTGTGCGCCAGAATGACATCAAATCCCGTTTAGATCCCATGCTCGGTGTAATGATCCAGGATAAGCTCAGCGAATTGGCCGTAGAACAAAATCTTGGGCCGGCGCAGTTGCAATCCTTCACCAAAGAACTCAACGATCTGCTTGTTGGCCTATTGCAGGAAGAATTCGACGCCATCGGCATGAGTTTGCTCGATTTCAATATCGTCATGGGACTGCATCCCAACTCTTTGGAGGTGGTCACCAATATGGGATATGGAACCAGCTATGTGGCCAAGCAGCAGGCGGACGCCCTGGTGCAAGCTGCGGCAAATCCTTCCGGTGGCGGAAGCTTAGCCGAAGTTGGCTTAGGAGCTATGGGCATCGGAGCGATGAACCAGCAGCAGTTGATGCAGCAGCAGTTATTAAACCAACAGCAGCAAGGTGCGGCGGTAGCCGGCCAACAAGCGGCCGGAGGACAACCATCTGAAACAGCGAGCATGCCTGACGTGATGACGCCTGACCAGGCAGCGGCCATTCTTCAAGTTTCCAAAGAAGATGTCGTGGCCGCGATTGAAGCGGGTGATTTGAAAGCGCGCAAAATCGGCAACGCTTATCGCATTAGCAAAGCCAACATGGAGGCTTTCCTGGCTGGGTAAAGAGGAATCGGATTTCTCGAATATCGAAATTATCATGAACAAAAAAGCCGCGAACAAATTCGCGGCTTTATATTTTTAAATTTTTAGATTCCTTAACTCCTTATTCCCTGACATAAGGCTGGCCCAAAGCTTCCGGCTTGGCCGCCCCCCATTTATTTCTAAACCACCTGGTTGACATTATCATCAGAACCCCTAAGGTAATGGCAAAGGGCACCATACGCCAGACATATCGCGAAAAAACACCCGGCAAAACTAGCTGCGGATTGAGCGATAGCTGCCAGAGTGTGCCAAACAGCAAGGATCCCCCTAACAATAGCATCGGGTTCCACATCGAGAAAAAGACCAGTGCGAGGGCGATGAATCCCCAACCCATCAAAAAATTGTAACTCCAAACCGGATTGTAATCGAGGGCGTAGACAGACCCGGCAAATCCCATCAGCATACCGCCAAAAATGACACAAAAATAACGCGTTCTATCCACATTTATGCCGGACACCTCGGCGACGGCCGGATTTTCGCCCACCGAACGGATGCGCAAGCCTAAACTGGTACGGGTGAGTACAAACCAGGTCAATATGGTCAGAATGACACCAACATAGAAAAATGGCGAGATTCCCAAGATTGTTGGTATCCTTCCCATGCCTAATGGACCTGTAAATGGAGAACCAAGGTATGTAGTCAAGCCAAAGCCTAAAATCCAAATACCCATGCCGCTCACGACTTGGTCTCCCCCCAGACTTATGGAAAAGAATCCATGCAACAGTCCCAACAATCCACCTACGGTAATTCCTATCAGG
The DNA here is from genome assembly GCA_028277515.1 of Anaerolineae bacterium. The sequence continues at coordinate 17,217 of JANQGC010000118.1, read as the reverse complement.
AAACCGAGGACATAGCTGCCGGTTGTTTGTGCGGTAATAAAACCGAGTGTTGCTCCGAAAAGCATGATACCCTCAATTCCAACATTGAGGACACCTGATCGCTGCCCTATTAATTCTCCCAGACCGGCGACTAAAAAAATAGTTGAAGCATCCAGGCTTCTAACTGAGAACTCCAACATCAGCGCTCTCCTCATGAATTTTTGCAACAACGATCTTGTATCTGTAAAAGAATTGGAAAGCCACCAGGGTGATCATCAACACACCCAACAAGGCATAATCCACCCCAAAGGCCATGCCCAACTTTCCTTGCACAAAACGGCCGCCAATGGATAAACCACCAAATAAGAGAGCGACCGGAATGGCAGCGATTGGGTTGCCTTGAGAAATCAATCCGCAAATAATGCCGTAGAAAGCGAGATCGCCAAAAAAGGCGTAATTTCGGGCGATTTTGTAAACCCCAGGAACTGCCGTGAAATAATGGTGACCAGCTAATCCAGCCAATGCGCCACCTATGATAAAAACGAGAAGTGGAATCTTTAAACTGCTGATCCCAGCATACTGGGCTGCTTTAACATTTTTCCCATAAGCGCGAATTTCATAACCAATACGCGTGCGAGCGAACATGTAATAAATGAGCGCGCTGGCTCCAAGGGCAACGAAGATCGTGAGAGGGACTTCAAAAATAAGCGGCATCTGCAACGATGTCGGAAGCTCAAAACTCTCACCACGACCTCCCGGATTCATAAATAGCCCACCGTCCTTTATCATAAAAGAAACCAGCCAGAACATCATAAAATTAAGCATCATTGTAACTACAATTTCATTGATGCTATATTTCCCCTTTAAATAGCCGGCGATTGATCCGATAAATGCTCCACCAATCGCTGCTGCAATCAGAATAGCCGGCAGCACAATGATTGCCGGCGGTGGGGTCCGCCCAAAATCTCTTACGCCAAAAGCAAGAAGCAGTCCATATGCTGCTAATGTGCCTGCATAGAGTTGACCAGTCATGCCGATATTCCACAACCCGGCGCGGTAAGGAACGATGAAGGCAAGTGTACAAAACGAAAGAAAAATAAAGCGGTTGATGGTTAAAGGCACTCCAAAAGCATTAAAAAATGAAAAGGAAAATATCTCTAAATAAGCTGAAACAGGATTAATACCAGCAGCAATAAAAACGAAGCTGAATAAAACCAGGGCCACGACAATAGCTAATACCGATATTGTTGCAGCCTGGCGGTTTGTTGTAATGATTCGTTTTTCCAGTTTGATCTGGTATCCGCCAACCCTCATGAACGTGCCTCCTCCTCGCTTATTCCAGCCATCATTGCTCCAATTTCTTCTTTTCTTACCTCCTCACGCCGGACAATACTCATAAACTGGCCCTCATAAATAGGCGCAATACGGTCACTCAAGGATAGGATTTCATCAAGATCTTCTGATATAAGCAAAACACAAGCTCTCTGCGCTTTAACTTCCATCAACTTGTTGCGCACAAATTCAATCGCCCCAATATCAAGACCTTGGGTAGGGAGAGCTGCAATCACTAATTTTGGATTTCTTGATAAGACACGGGCAAGAATTAACTTTTGCAAATTCCCACCAGATAGGTTTTTTGCTTTAACATCAGCATTTGGGGTGGCTACATTGAATTCATTGATAATTTCTTCCGTTAATTTTCTTAATTTTTTGTAGTCAAGGGCGCCACGATGAAAATATCCTTCATCAAAGTAATAATTCATGGTGGTATTTTCTACCAAAGAAAAATCAGCAATGGAGCCTACATGATTTCGATCTGAGGGGATGTAACCCATGCCTAGCTTCCATCTTTTAGAGCTGGGTAGATTTGTGATTTCACTGCCGTTTAAGAAGACTTGACCACCTTCCACAGGACGCAGACCAGCAACAGCCTCTACTAACTCTCGCTGTCCGTTGCCGGAAACACCAGCAACCCCAAAAATTTCCCCCTCACGAATGGAAAAAGAAATATTGTTTAAAGCGATAATTTCTTTGTCGCTGCGTGCTGACAGATTTTTTACGTCTAGAATGGTCTCTCCCAACTGTACATTTCTTTTTTTTATATTAAACATAAACTCCCGCCCCACAAGTTCATTGGCTAATGTTTTTTCTGTGGCTTGATTGGTGTCAATGCAGCTGACTACCTTTCCTTTGCGCAAAACGGTGACGCGATCGCTTATTTTTAACACAATTGGCAGCTTATGGGTGATGAAAGGAACAAGGGCTAAATCTTCATTGGCCATGGCCTCAATGGAACTAAGCAGTTTTTCTGTTTCTAAAGGGGTTAATGCGGCCGTGGGTTCATCCATTATTAGAACTTCAGCACCTCGATATAATGCCTTGAGAATTTCAACAATCTGTTTTTCCCCTTCGGAAAGCTGCCAAACCTTGGCTTTCATATCAATGGTGAAGCCATATTTCAAACAGAGCTCCTCAATTTCTTTTCTGGCTCTTTTTAGATTAAGGATATTTCCTGCCCTGGGATGGCCTAAAATGATATTTTCTAGAACAGTATGTGCGGGTACCAATTTTCGATGTTGGTGAACCATGCCAATTCCCATTTCAATGGCATCCAAAGGGGTTCGGAATTTCACTTGCTGCCCACCAAGGTATATTTCCCCTTCATCCGGCTGGTATTGCCCAAACAAGATTTTCATCAAGGTTGTTTTTCCCGCCCCATTTTCCCCAAGGATGGCATGAATTTCGCCGGCCTTTATCGAAAAATCGACGCGATCATTGGCTACAACCCCTGGGAATCTTTTGGTGATTCCTTTTACCTCTAAGACAATGTCTCCATGCTTAACAGTGTCGCGTAACATAGATTGATCCTAAATTCTCACGGTTGGACGAGCGCACAGTCCTAAAATTTTTATTGTCTGAAAAAAGGCGACATATGTACAAAGAGGCCCCTCTTCCGGGAGTTACTTCTCGAGAAAGGGAGCCTCTTGGATGCAAATAAGGCTAAACCGGCCTAATCAGCTGGTTTCAATCTTTTGTCTATTCTAGAATTTCAACCCCTTGCAGATCAAAATTAAATTGAGAGAGCAACCATTCATTCGTTGGTTCTTCACCGGCTGGTTTTACTTCAGTACCGGCTTCAGGCACAGGCGTACCGTCAAGATCCAACCCTGTGCCATTGCTGATAAAGGCATGTTCTGTGAAAGGATCCCACTCTCCATTGATCATTTGTTCTCTTCGCTGTTCGACCAGGTCAATAATTTCCTGAGGAATGAGATCGATGGCGGCCGGACTAATTGCCTCAATGCCGACCTTGTTATCATTCATGATATCAACTGTGGGCAGATCAGTACCATCTGCCAAAACAATGGAATCATCCATACCCAGATATAGGATGTTTTGTGGGTCTTCAACACCTTCCATCTGTTCCATCAGCATATGCTCATAAAGAACTTCCCAACGGGTATCAAAGGAAATGGCCACTGTGTCTGTATCTGACCAGCCATAATGACCGACGATATCCATATCTTTGCCAATGAACCATATCCCCTGTTCTTGTGCAACATCTAATGGCGAACCGGAGTCAGTTTGTTGGGTCAATACATCCACATTATTTTGAGTGATCAAGGTTTCAGCAATTTCACGTTCTTCTGCGGGTAAGAACCAATCACCAACATATTTTACGTAGATATTGATGTCTTTACCCAGCATCTCGGCCGCATCTTGCACACCTAAGATGAACCCATTTTGACGGCGAATGACCTGAACCCCGGGGAATGCGGAAACAATGCCAATATTGCCCGTTTCAGTAAGTGCACCAGCAATCAGACCTTCGAGATAAAGCGCCTGATACTGTCTCGGGAAAAAGCGAATAAAGTTTCTATCAGTTGATAAATCACTGGTAATAGCTGAACCAAAATAAACATCAGGATATTGATCAGCAATATCTTGTAGAGGCAAACCCATGAATTCGGCATTGCCAATTACAATTGTGGCCCCGTCTGCAATCAATTCTTCGGCGTATGGAACTGAAAGATCCGGACCAACCTCTTCTCTGAAGACATATTCCACATCAGGGTATTTCTCGGCGATTCTTTTTCCAGCGCGATCATGGGCGCCTGACCAAGTCGTTCCTTCAATGACGCTGAAATGATTAATGGCCAGGGTAGCCCCTTCATCCATTGCTTCTTCTGGCGCTTCTTCAGCAGGTTCCTCAGGTTCTTCTGCTGGTGCATCGGCCGGAACCGCCGTGGGGGCGGGCTGGGCACACATCGTCAAAGCCAAAAGAAATATGATCATACCTGCCAATATCACTGATTTTCTTGACCCGGTATTTCTCAATTTAGGGAATAAATTACCAAACATAACCATATCCTCCTTTCCAATATGTTGTTGGTAGCAAGCTCAAGTGAGCTAAGCTAAATTGACATTGGCGCCTCGCAAACGTGATGCTATTCTAGAGGAATGTCAGTTGATCGTCAATATACCGCATAGAATGTTACAGATAAGTTTTAGATAAAAGAGGAAGAGACTAGTCGTAATATTTGCGACCAGCCTCTTGAATTGGAGGGGTTATTTCGACTCTTACGTAGAGTTTTGGTTGGGGTTTTGGCTTGGTTGGGTTGAGTTAATCGCGGATAGGATTTGCTTATAAACTCTCTCGCTCATGCCGGACGGGATTGTCTGTTCTTCTTCCTCTGTCAATGGCTGTTCTAATCTCCATTCTTCTAGGTTGTCTATCAATTCCTCGCAGCCTTAATATTTGCTCTTATCCTGATCATCATTGCAAGTATAATAATTTAACTCAAGTTGTCGCCTTGATAAGTTGGCTAAAGCTAATGAAAATCATTTATAAAAAGTTGTCAAATTTTAGGACTGAGCAAAAATTCTGTTGTACTTGCAAATCTTACAAAGCACGTACTTCTATACCACTATCGACCAATTTGCGCGCTAAAGGAACATCGGCCGTAATTAAAGGCAAGGATAGGCCTTGAGCCAACGCGGAATAGCACGCATCATAAGCCGTCAAGCCATATTGAAGTGCCAACTCAAAAGCAGGTGTCAATAAATCGGCCGTTGATATTGTTTGTAAGCGCAATGTTTGTAAGTCGGCTACATCCTGACGGGCACTGTCGGCAGAATAGCCATAATGACGCACATATTTCCACAAAATGTTGCCACATTCGACAAAGAAAAGATCAGGTACAAAAAAACGGGAAGGGGCTGTTCCCAATGTTTCATCTGGGATCAGTTCCTCAAATAGGCGATCGGCTGCTTCGGACCCTTCCTCCACTACAAAAAGCTTAATGCCAACGCTTGCGTCGACGACACAATCACCCATTATCGCTCCCGGTCCTCGCGTATGAGGGTAATGCTCTCAGGAGCACCATAAGCAGCGGGACTATAGTATCGGCGTCGCCGAATTCTGTCTAACAACTCTGTTTGCGTATCTTCGCTTTCTTCCAAAGCATAATCAAGTAACATAATAACTTCAGCACTAATAGAACGGCTGCGTTCCTGCGCTCGTTGTCGTAGCCGTTCATAGAGTGTTTCAGGTACATTTCGAACATGCAAGGTTGGCATAACTATCCTTATTTGTATGGCTGGAAGCGCTATTTTTCCATTACCTTCTGTCTTTAGGTACGTCAATTTCAAACCTATTGTAAACTGCCAGGTTGCATAATGCAACCACTCAATTCCAAAAAAAGAGATAGGCTGCAATTTTAAAGCAAAAAGCCGGACCCTTTTGGATCCGGCTTCAAAATCTTCTCGTTAATATTCCAATGTCAGGCAGTCACGGCTACAGGAACGCGCGGCCGAAATTTATAACCGTAAACAATCATGCCCTCTTCACCATCTGAACGCAGCTTACGTGTCACCATTTCCACGGGCATACCAATGTGAACTTCATCCTTATCAACATCAGTTAATTGCGCCGTCAGTACCGGTCCCTCATCTAATTTAACCAGGGCAACGGTATAGGGCGCATTGTGCTCAAAGCCGGCCGGAGCATCATAGATCGTGGTATAAGAGTAGATTTCACCCTGCCCGGTAAAAGTATAAAGTTCCTTCGCCGGGGCGAGACATTCCAGGCACACGTCGCGCGGTGGGAAAAGCTTTACCCCGCAAGAATCACACTCCTCTCCAATTAAGCTGTAACGTTGTTCATTTAGACGCCAATGACGTGATAGTTCCATGATAATCAAAGCCTTTCAATAAGTTCAATTTCACAATCTTGTGATCGAGGCGAAAAAATTATTTCTCTGCTACCTCAATTACAATTATGCACAGCAAGGCTTTCATTCACTGTCAATGGAAAGAAAAACACTGTCAAAAACTATCATTTGGGTCTTTTTGGGGCAAAATTCAGGATTTTTGCCGCTTTTTAGTGTCTGTTATGCGATCGCACTGAAACAGAACTAGAAACCCGACACTTTTACAAAGAGAAGATTAATTGGACGCCGATTCACGCTGATGACGCTGAATTTATTATTTTTATCAGCGTAAATCCGCTCTTGCCCGCATCCTATTTCTATTTTCTGAACTGTCGGGTAACTAAAAAAGAATGGAATTATGAACGGTTCAGCTTACGCGCAGGACATGGGTGATAGCTGTTGCGCCTGTTGTCGCCAGGTTTTGAGCCATGCCAATTTTTGCTCCCTCAACCTGGCAATCCGCGGCTTGTCCCCGAAGCTGTTGGGCAACCTCCACAACCTGTAGCACACCGGTGGCGCCGATTGGGTGGCCACGAGCCTTGAGTCCACCAAAGGTGCTGATCGGTATCCGGCCGTCCCTGATGATCTCACCGTCCCGTGCCAACTGCCACCCTTGACCGCGTGGCGCGAAGCCGGCGGCTTCCAATGACAGCGCAGCCATGACTGTGAAAGAATCATGCAGTTCAAAGAGATCAATATCCTCTTGAGCGACACCCGCATTCCGCATCGCCTTTTCGGCGCTTTTAGCGGCCGCTGCCAGGTGAAGCATATCCTTACGATCATGCAGACCCATCGTATCCGTCGCCATCGCTGATCCGGCAATCTCAACCGGCAGAGGAACCATATCCATAGCCCGCTCTGCGTCAGTGATGATAATTGCTGCCGATCCATCACCCGCCGGCGCCGCATCAAACAAAGAAACCGGGTCGGCGACAAGTGGCGCTGAGGCAAATCGATCCGCTTTGAGTCGATTGCGGAACATGGCCATCGGGTTCGCCGCTCCATTGGCATGGGCATTGACGCTAAAACCGGCAAAGTCGGCAACATCAAGCCCATGTTCATGCATATATCGCTGCATGAGCAGCGCTCCTGCTCCCGCATAGGTTAATCCATGAACCGCTTCAAAATCAGCGTCCAAACCGGAAGCCAGCGCAGCGTTAACCGGTGAGCCTGTTTCATCTGTTATCTTCTCTACACCAACAACCAGGGCTGTGTGCACCAGTCCGCTCTTAACGGCTAAAACAGCCTGGCGAACCGCTGCCGCGCCGGATGCATCGGCTGCTTCCACGGTCACAGCTTCGATACCCCGCAACCCGGCAAAATCTGCGACGAGTGCCCCCAAATGATTCTGGTTGCTTAACTGCCCAGCTAGCATATTGCCTACAAATATGGCATCGACCTTGCTAATATGGGCATCATCCAATGCCGCTTCAATGGCATACCAGGCCAGATGGCGCAGCGATGTATTCCAATGCTCGCGCACATCTATTTTTCCTATTCCGATAATTGATACATGATTGGCCATTGTCATCAATTCATCTTTAATTTGTCGCGGTACCGGGTATAAGTCGCGTAATCAATTTCTGTGCGCCGGGTGATGTAATCCTCTGTCGTAGGAGCCAGATGCTGCACTTCGGGCAGCTTATCCGTTACCAGCAGGTCAAAGGCATCTGATCCAGCCCCGGAACCGTAGCTGACACATAAAATGCGATCGCCGGCCTCAGCCACATCCAGGACGGCCGTCAGGCCGATCATCGCCGAACCCGAATAAGTATTTCCGATTCGCGGGCTTAATAATCCAGGAATAATCTGTTCGCTGGTGAAGCCCAACATCTTACCAACGCGCATGGGAAACTTCGCATTAGGCTGGTGGAAAATAGCCCAGGCATAATCCTGTGGCGTCCGACCCATGGCATCCATTAACGCTTCTGAAGCGGCTATGACATGCTTGAAATAAGCCGGCTCACCTGTGAAGCGGTCGCCGTGTGACGGGTAATTCGCGTGGGCGCGCCGCCAGAAGTCGGGCGTATCGGTTACAAAAGAATAGGAGCCTTCGATGATGGCCACTGCTTCGTCGGACGGACCGACAAGGATAGAAGCGCCGCCGGCCGCGGCCGTATACTCCAGGGCGTCTCCCGGCCGTCCTTGCGCGGTATCCATGCCAATGCTCAACGCATATTTCGCCATCCCTGACCCTACAAAACCCATCGCTGCCTGTAGTGCTTCAGTGCCTGCTTTACAGGCGAACTCCCAATCGGCGGCCTGTGTGTGGGGCACCGCGCCGATTGCTTCAGCCACAACGGTGCTGCTCGGTTTAACGGCATAGGGGTGGCTTTCACTGCCCACCCAAACAGCGCGAATCTCTCTGGGATCAATTTGCCCTCTAATGATCGTGTTGCGCGCGGCTTCGATAGACATCGTAATCACATCTTCATCCAGACCGCTAACCGCTTTTTCTTTGACCGGTGTTCCACCAACCCCTTCCGTCCATATGCGGGATACCTCGGTAGCCGGTAGCCGGTAGCGGGGAACATAGGCGCCATAACCAACAATGCCTACCGGCCGGTCCGGTTTCATGATGCCGTCTTGAGAATTAAATTCGTTCATTTATTTGCCTCAATCATCTGTTTAATTCAACTCTGCCAATAATTCTTTTGCTCGTTCCGTATTGATCTGTTTCTCAGTGACAAGCATATTAGCAATTTCTTGTACCTGTCCCCCATTTGCCCCGGCAGCCATAGCCACCTGGCGGGCGTGCAGGCGCATGTGACCGCGTTGGATGCCAACGGTTGATAGGGCTTTAATGGCCGCCAGGTTTTGAGCCAGACCTACGGCAGCCATCACTTGAGCCAACTCCGTGGCCGTTTGCACCCCCAATACTTTCACGGCAACCTGAGCCGTGGGATGCACCCTTGTCGCTCCACCAACCAAACCCACAGCCATGGGCAAGGTGATTTCTCCGTTGAGGTCACCGTTTTCATTGACGTTCCATTTTGTGAGAGATTGGTAACGGCCGTCACGCGCAGCATAGGCATGAGCGCCGGCCTCAATGGCGCGCCAATCATTTCCAGTCGCGATGACCACGGCATCAATGCCATTCATGATCCCTTTATTGTGAGTGGCCGCGCGGTAGGGATCGACAACGGCGAATGCGTTAGCTTCTTCGATCAGTCTCGCGACCTTTTTACCGGGGATGCCGTGCGATTCAAGCCTTTCCGCCGGAATCGTGCCCCGGGCAGTGGCCAGGCGATGATCGGCGAGATTGGATAGAATTCGCAAGCTCGTTCGGCCGCCGGTTAAATCAGCAATGACCGGTGCCAGATTTTCAACAGCGGTGTTGATCGCATTCGCCCCCATCGCATCGCGGGTGTCAAAATAAAGATGGACGATCAACATCGGTCCAACGGGGGTTTCCGGAAAGGGGCGGGCAACTATCTTACGTGCGCCACCGCCAAATTTTATGATGATAGGATCGACCTTGTTGGCCTTTTCCATGAGATCGGCCGCGTTCTCATTAATAGCGGCAACCGCCGCATCCATATCCGACACATCCAACACCTGGATCTGGCCAATCATGACCGGATCAGTTGTTTCTGCCTGAAACCCGCCACCGGCTCGAAACAACTTGGCCGCATGACTGATAGCCGCCAACACACTGGGTTCTTCCACGGCCATAGGAATCAGATAATCCCGATCATTGATCAAAAAATTTGTGGCGATTCCCAAGGGTAGTTCAAATGTGCCGATCGTGTTTTCGATCATCATATCGGCTTGCTCAGTCTGCAAGCCGCGGCTTTTTAAGGTTTCTTGTTCGGACGCGTCAAGGCCGGCCCATTCTGATACAGTTTCCAGCCTTTCTTCTAAGGTCAGCTTATAGAAACCGGGCAGCCGGGAGGATCGACTCTTTGTATCTTCAATTTCACTCATAACACCTTCCCAAAAAGTAATATAGTGAAATATACGGCCGTTTTTCTGTCAAAACCTATCTAATGCGCTTCACCACTTTCTGTTTTGCTGATGCGTTCATCCATTTATGAAAGATGTCCTATTCCTGTCGCCCTGTGATATTAATCACCCCTTCCCCTAACTGTACATCCTGGATAACCATATTGTCCGGCAATCCGGCCAGGGCCTGGGTTAGCTCACTGTTGGCGGTTGCTTCTATGATACTCAGCATGGATTCAGGGGCCGGGAAAATTCCTGCTGTCGCTGAAACGATTTCAAAGTACAGCCGTCCATTTTGAACAGTCGGCCGCATTTCCACGGTCAGAGGCACGGCTAGCGGCTCCTGCACATCACCGGATAGTTCGGCCGCTTCGCTGCTTATGCTGATCTGCACATTATCGACAGCCAATCCTTCCGTGCGAATGCCGCCGCCCGTTTGCCCAGCTACAAATTCGTTCAAATCCGCATCGGTGATGGCCAGACTGAAGTTGCCATTGGCATCCGGTTGGAGATTAGCCAGTTTCTGTTCCAGGCTGCTTCCACCGGCGGTCGTATTCAGATCGGGTGTTGGTAAAATTTGCGCCGTGGCCAACGCATCACTGCCTTGTGAGACGGCCGTAGCGGCCAGCTCACCGGCCTGGTCCGTCAATACCCCCGCCGTAGCTGCGGCTTCTGCGGCTCGAGTCGCCGCTACAGCAACATCTTCAGGAGAAATCTGGACATCCCCACCACCGGCTTCCCAGGGCAGTTCCATGCTTAATCGACAGGCCAAACTTAAAAACACAAATATCGTTAAAATCAAAATGAATGGGTATTGTTTTCTTTTCATTATTCCTTCCTCACAAGAACGATGTATATGAATTCCGCCTGGCGCATTATGCGGGCAGGCCTTCATTTCTTAAAATCGAAATCAATCAAACAGCCTATGAAATCCTTTAATACGGCTGATCAATTTTGCCTTCAATTCCACAGGCTCATCATAATTACTTACGTGATGCTTATTCTTACCTTGTCCCCCGACTCACAATTTGACCATCGATCTAACCTCGTGTAGCATTCCAGGCAGAATAATATAAATCGTCATATCTATTTGGTGCTATTTTCTGGTATACAAGTAAAGCGGTTGACCGGTTAGAAATAGTCGTATGAAATCCTCTGCATCCATCGCCATATCGCTCCTGTTAATCATGTTTATCCTTGTCCTTGCCGCCGCTGTTTGGTTTTTGTTGCAAGGACAACAAACATTACAAGGAGAGCTTTCCACTTCCGAAGAGACCATTCAGTCCCTCGAAAACCAACAGGCAGAAATGGAGTTGAATGAACAGGCTCTGCAGGCGACGCTAGAAACAGAGCAAAATTCACATGCAACCACGGCCTTCGAAAATGTTGATCTTGAAGGGCAACTTTCGGAAAGTGCCAACGCCAATTCCACGCTGGAAGCTGTCTCGGCCGAGCAAGCATCAGAATTAGAAACCGTGAGTGCGGCCGTTAGCACCATTGAATCCCAAGGACCTATCGTGTCGATCATCGAACCTCAAGCCGGCCAAAACCTGGTTGTCAATGAACAGGTGGAAATCGTCATCGTGGCCAGCGACCCCAGGGGAGTGATCAAGGTGCAGTTCACTATCAATTCCGTCCCTGAACCGTTTCAGGAAGATTTTGAGGGTGGTTCAACCGAAACGTTAAGAGAAACGTGGGTACCCTCTGTCCCAGGGAGTTATACAATCACCGCCTCAGCGATCAACAGCCAGGAAATCCTAAGCCAGAACAGTACGGTAACTTTTAATGTTGCCGAACCTCAGCCAACTGAAACACCGACACCCACCACCACACCGGAGCCGACCGAAGAACCCACACCGGAACCGACGACTGAATCTTAAAATGAATGGCACTGGATTGCAGGTGCGAAGTGCCTGACACATAGCAAATTCATACTTTCCACAATAATCTGAAAAGGATATACTACATTTTGATGGTTAATAAATGGAAGGAATCTGCTGTCAATGTCGATCCTGAATATGTATTGCACCATTTCTAAAGGAGCACTATGAATGTTTGGAGCTAATCTTAACAAACAACCCGGTCCGTTAAATGAAGAAGCGTTGCAAATGCTGCGCGACCAGAACGTAAAAAAATTCACGGACGTAGAAACCTTGGACGGCTTCAACCTGGGACCCGCCTTGCGCATTCATTTACGCCGGGATGACATCAATCCTGAACTCAAACTCTATGCCGCTTATCTTCAGGTGAGCAGCCCAATTCTGGGGTCTCATTATTACATTCCAACCGATTTCATTAAGGAATACGAGGCAGAAGAAGGGAAATTAATCCTGTCTGTGCCGATGAATGAAGTGGAAGAAGAAATGTGGAACCGCGACCCATCGTTTGTTGTCGGCCATTTAGCCGAAATTGAAGAATTAGCTTGATTTTGTATGGATTAGCCTGGCTTTTGAATTTTTTAAGCAGTTAAATCCACGTCGTCTACAACACCTACAATGACGGCTCGTACCGGGGCGACCTCTCTGTTGAGAATCTGGCGCGCTCCATTCCCCTCATCAATCACCAATACCCGGTCGCCTGCTCCCGCCTGCACCACATCGACGCAAATATCGTAATCTCCGGTTACGTTGCCAGCAAGATCCAGACGATCGACCAATAAAAGTTTTCGGCCGAAAAAAGCCTCATGCTTAATCGTGGCCACAACCGTCCCGCTTACCCTTCCAATATACACAGCTAACTCTCAACGTCGTCCACGATGCCCACGATGGCATGATCGACCGGCACAAAGGGAATAGGCATGGCCTGCGCTGCCTCCCGGCTGCCCACAATAAACACCAGTTCGCCGGGTCCGGCCTGTTCCGTGGCATCAGCAGCAACAACCGGCTTGCCCTTATTTTCCTGGCTTTTACTTAAGGGCTGAACAATAAGGAACTTAATCCCCTGCAAACCCTCATATTTGGTGGTCGCCACAACCGTACCCAGCACACGCGCCAACTGCATCTCTAAAAAGCTCCCCAATCAAAATGATGGCCAAAACGACCCTGGGCATTGACATTTGGCCACATTTCATCATGCAATTGGGCGATAATGACCTGGCGCAGCAATTGTTGTTGAGCCTCGGCGGCACCAATCTCTACTGCTGCCTCAACATCAGCGACAACCCCGGTGAATAAAACCAGTCCTTTTCCTCCCAGGCCATCGGCCAAACGCATTTGTAGCAGTTGAACCTCCGCTCCCTTCACGCCGGCATCGGCCGCATGAATGGCAGAAGCGACGGTGTGGGTTTCCACAATTCCCAGGCAATCGGCCGCACGGATTTGCAGATCGCCGCTCAGAGCCGTAACAACGGCCGGGTGAACATTGGACAGATAGAGCGTATCGCGCAGCTCGTTGCCGCCTGTCTCCTCCCCGGCACTCACCGCCTCTTCAACCTCGGCAACCTGGCCGGAAACCAGAATGAGATAGTGGCCGGGTTGGACGGTACCGGAAAGAATACGCTCCACAGGTGCGCGCTTCACCATTGCATCCCCGGCTTCTATTCCTACAGCGATGCTGCTAAATTCCAGGAGAGCGATGGCTGGTTCAAACATGAAGATGTCAGACAATGCGGAATGAATCAACAAGCGTACAGCGCCTGCGCCGGCTGAAGCTGATGGGACCGGTGAGTCCTTCTCCGGTGGGGCTGGCAATGGTAAATGAACAAAATCCTTCGCCACCATATCCGAGGCCGGCCAGATTAGGACCATTCTTGACAAAAATACTGCAATCCATCTCTCGCGCCATACGGCTGAGATTGTCCAGGTTCTTGGAATGCATCACTGCTGTGTGCCGGAATCCATGCTCCGCTTCGATGGCCAGATCGATGCCTTCATCGGCATTGGCAACACGCACTATGGGCATGATGGGCATCATCTGCTCAGACCATACGGCGGGGTGCTCAGCATCCACTTCGGCTACAATTTGGCGCACTTCGGGACCGGCGGAAATACCAATTTCAGCTAATAAAATCGAGGCGTTCTTGCCAATAAATGCCTTGTTCATATCCGCATATTTACGCGGGCCGCGATCCTTGACGATGACCGCTCGCCAAAGCCGGTCAAACTGCCATTTGTTGAGTTTTAGCGCGCCGTTATGAGTCATCACTTGCATGAGTTGGTCGGTAATGTCCGATACGGCGAAGGTTTCTTTTTCGGTTGTACAGACAATATTGTTATCGAAGGAACCGCCTATGACGATGTCACGGCCGGCCTGTTCTAAATCGGCCGTTTCATCAACGACAACAGGTGGATTGCCTGGCCCGGCACAGACGGCACGTTTGCCACTTTTCATGGCGGCTCGAACGACCCCCACGCCACCGGTCACCACCAGCAAACGCACACCCTTATGAACCATCAGGGCCTGGGCGGACTCGATGGTCGGCTCGGCCACGCAGGTTAAAAGGTCAGGCGGGCCACCCGCCTTCATAATCGCCCGGTTCAAGATCTGCACGGTTGTGTTGGATGCACTTTTGGCGCTGGGGTGAGCATTGAAGACGGCCGCATTGCCAGCAGCCACCATGGAGATTGCATTGCAGATGACCGTACTTGTTGGATTGGTGCTCGGCGTCAGAGAGCCGATTACCCCATAAGGCGCATATTCGGTCAAGGTTAAACCGCCGTCACCCGTCCAGGATTCACTAGGCAGCGCCTCAGTTCCCGGGGCTTTGTTGGCATTGAGGATATTTTTAAGATTTTTATCTTCTACACGCCCCATCCCCGTTTCGCTCTGGGCTATTTCAGCCAGAAGCATGCTGTTTTCGCGAGCCGCCCGGCGCATATGGGCAACCATATCTTCGCGAATAGCCAGCGGCAGGGCGTTCAAACGGCGAAACGCGGTTTGTGCCGCAGCAACAGCCTCATCCAGGGTGGGATAGACACCATCTTGTCCATTGGACACATTAGGCAATGGCAGCGCATTACCATAAGAACCGGCATTATCCAAGATGGATTTTTGAGGTGGGTCTCCGGATTCCGGTCGCCGGCCAACTTCACGCATCACGCGATCAATAATGGCCTGAATTTCTTGATCTTGCATCGCTAATTCTTACGGTACTTTTCCTGGCCATCCACCTCCCAGGTGTCAACGATGGCCAAGATCACCGCATCGCAAGGGCGCTTATCGGTGAGCACAGTTTGCCGGGCTGAACTGCCGGTTGCATAAAGAACAACCTCTCCCACTCCCGCCCCGACAGCATCAGCGGCAACGACGTATCCGGCGTCGTGTTCATTCTCGATGTCCAGGCGTTGCACAACCAGGAACTTCAAGCCATCCAAAGATGGTTCTTTGCGGGTGGACACCAATGTGCCGACAATTTTACCTAGAAGCATGGTGAATGTTATAAAATTATTAAGATTCTGCTTCCGGCGTGCGGCCCAGGGGCAGTGTGCTGTCCACATTGGCATGGGGACGCGGGATGACATGGACAGCGACGACATCGCCGACTTTCTCTGCACCGCGAACGCCTGCCTCAACGGCCGCCTTTACGGCCGCCACATCACCACGCACGATGGCGGTGACAAACCCGCCACCGGTTTTTTCATAAGCCACCAGTTCTACGCGCGCCGCCTTGACCATCGCGTCTGAGGCTTCTACCATCGCGGCATAACTGCGACATTCAATCATACCCAATGCTTCTGTCATAATTGTCTCCTACTTATTCGCTTTTTTTAACTTCTTCAGGTACTTGTCCGCTCACACTCTCAATGGCGTCAATTGCAGCCTGATACCCGGCCATAATATCTCTTTCTTCGCCGCCTAAGTAGACACGGCCGAAGCTGCCAAAAGCGCGCACCTCTAAAATGTTGAGAGCAGCCCTTTTTTCGGCTTCATTGGCAGCCAGGGCTGCATAAGCGGCCGGTTGAACCTCCATCACATAAAGCGTCTGCCCGGCCAAAATCATATGCCCGTGGCGCATGCGGTTAATCAACTGCACCTGGTGAGGGTCAATATGGCGGATAATCTGGCTGGAAACGACCCTGGGCTTGAGCCGATCTTGCTCTGTTAATTCTAATGCCTCCAGAATGGCTGCTCCGGCAGCGCGCACACTGGCCTGGCTGCTCGAATGAACTTCCAACAATCCGTAAAGACGTTCTACAATCTGCATACCCGGCCGAACATCCGTGGCCTTTAAAGCAACATCGGTGATACGATTAATTTCAATTCCGGGTGAAATCTCTATCCACAATGACGCATCTCCCGGCAGCGGCAAAAAGCCCCGGGCAACGGTGCCTAAAAAAGCTGCATGCTGGGGCTGAAGACTATCTAAAAATACATAACTACGAAGATCAACTGTCACCGTTAACCACCTCTTCTTGCCGGTGTCCAATCCTGCTGCCGGTCATTGATTTTCTTTTTCTTTGGTTCGCCTTTGCTCCTGTTCTCGGTCATTTTTTCCAGCAAAACCTGCATGGTAAGTAAAAAACCGGAATCAAATTTGACTTCTCCACACATATCACAGCGAGTGGCAGGCGCGTCCGGCAGCAAAATCATATGTCTGCCTGCTTTGCGCATGTAGGTCATCGTAATCGGCTTACACCGGCCGATCTGGCATTCCTCACATTTGTCATTAGACATATCAACTCCTTGCCTCGCCTACGATCGACACCCCGGCGCTGGCGCCAATCCGCGTCGCTCCGGCTGCGATCATTTCTTGAGCATCGGAATAAGAGCGTACCCCACCCGCCGCTTTCACGCCAATATTAGCGCCAACAACGCGGCGCATTAAGGTCACATCGGCAACGGTTGCCCCACCGGGACCAAACCCGGTAGAAGTTTTCACAAAATCTGCGCCAGCCGCCTTTGACAATTGGCAGGCAATAACCTTTTCTTCATCCGTCAACAATGCCGCTTCAATAATGACCTTCACGATGGCATTTCCGGCATGGGCAGAGCGCACCACGGTCCCGATATCCTCGAACAACGCTTTATAATCGCCTGATTTGAGTGCACCGACATTGATCACCATATCAATCTCTGTTGCCCCATCGCGAATAGCTTGTTGGGTTTCATAAGCCTTAACCGCCGGCGGTGTCGCCCCTAAGGG
>JANQGC010000234.1 GCA_028277515.1 Anaerolineae bacterium | reverse complement strand
CACTGCGTAATGAAAAGGTCAAGGTCTTGAAGGCGATCCGGCCGATGAGCAGGGAGGAAGTGCTCAACAACTCGGTATTAGGGCAGTACCGGACATATCGTGATGCCGATGGGGTCGATCCCCAATCACAAACGCCTACTTATGCGGCCATCCGCTTTTATATTGATAATTGGCGCTGGAAGGGGGTACCTTTCTTCCTGCGCTCGGGCAAAGCGTTAGCAGCAAAAACGACGGAGATATCCATCTACTTCAAAGAACCACCCCATGTGATGTTTCCCATGCATCCAAATGCCAGGATTACTAAAAATAGTTTGTCAATTTGCATCCAGCCCGATGAGGGGATTCGTTTTTCATTTCAAGCCAAAGAGCCTGACACGGCGGCCGATATGCGCACCGTCAACATGACCTTTCGCTATGATTCAGCCTTCGGACCTACGGCAATTCCTGATGCTTATGAACGGCTGCTCCTGGATATTTTGAAGGGGGATGCTTCCTTGTTCACCAGGGCAGACTCGATTGAACTGGCCTGGAAATTAATCGACCCCATTTTGGAATGTTGGAGTTCCGCAGAAACGGCGCCATTGGCATATTTTTACGAGACGGGCAGTTGGGGACCGGTGGAGGCTGACCGCCTTCTGGCCCAGGATGATGTGACGTGGTCGACTGGCTGCCAGGATGGGTGAAGTGTATTTTCAAAAAAACCAAATAGCCGTTCCAAATATTGGAACGGCTATAAAGGTGACCCCACAAGGAGTCGAACCTTGAACCTAGCGATTAAGAGTCGCTTGCTCTGCCAATTGAGCTATGGGGCCATTTGCAGAGAGAATTATACCATTTTCAGGGGGAACTCAAAAACAACGAAAGCTCATTTTGCCTTACCAACCACTGGCTTGAAATAGAGTTTGCAGCGCATCTTCACGCTCTTCGGCGGTCATGAGGCGCGGCTTAAAGAAGTCCTCTATTAGGCCTGTCCAAAGCTCAATATTAAGCAGACGGCCGTCATAAAATGTATAGGTATCGACAAATGATTGTCGCGTGCCCAGCATATCCATCTGGTCAAAAAACAAATTACCCAGCCCGTAATGGATAAAGGCATCGTTGTGAAAATCAAAGCCCTGCGCATGATGGCCTTGACTCCCGGAAACTGCAACAGCGCCGGCATTGGCAAATTCTTTGAAGTCCGATTCTTGCTGAGTGGTGGGATCGTAATGATAAAATTCGTGGTATTGTTGGGTAGCAATGACAGCATAGCCCTGAGCAGTCAATTCACTGATCTGCTCAAATATTTCAGGTCCGCAAGCCCGTGAGCCAGGAGACGCTGCTCCCGCCCAGGCGTAACTGGGACCAAATGTATTACAGCCAACAAAGGCGATACGGTTGCCATTGTGTTCAAAAAGCGCCGGCTTTGCTGCCTCCTCATGATTAAGGCCACCCCCAAAATAAACCATATTCGCGGCATCATACATATCTAGTGTGTGATGAACCGCATCCGGCCCCCAATCATTAATGTGATTACCGGTCAGTTCAATCACATCCACTTCTAGAATTTCCAGCAGGGCAAAATAATCATCTTGTGAGCAAAAAGTTGTGCCCCCAATGGGGTTAGGTTCCGGGCAATCTTCTGCAAATGCTACTTCGTTGCTAATATGGGCGATGTCGGCCGAGCGTAGAACATCGCCGACATCTTCGGCCGGTGTTTCTATGCCTTCTATCTCCATCTGCGTTGCCGTTGCTCGAACCAGGGCAGTCACGCCGGTCATAGCTACCCGGGTTATCTTATCCGGATCGCGGTTGGTTGCCGGCATTTGCCAGGCGGTTTGAAAGGCATTGATATCGCCTTCATCGCCATTCAAGTCAATTGGAATAGACAACGCATATTCATCTATTGAAAATGTGTTGGTCAACGGAGAAATGCCATCCAGGTGCATCACTTTTAGACGTGGTGTTAATTGATTAAAAGGCAATAGAGTGAACGACGGCCGTTCCGCCCACAATCGATCAACCAGTTCCTCTTCATTAACCTGGACGACAGAAACTGCCGGTGCGCCCCATTGACCGGCATAAACATCGGCCGTGTTTCCCGTAATTATTAACTGGCCCTCATCGTCAGAATCACCTGTCCATAAGTCTCTAATCTCGTCTAGTGTTACATTGTCTTTGATTGTCGCGAATGGCGCAGCAACGACATACACCCATTGCGTTGTTGGGTTTTCATCACTTTGTTGCAGTTGAATATCGGCCGTTTCTTCACTAATTTCGACCCATTCAAAATCATTGGGGCGCGCTTCAGCCAATTGGCGGACAGCCCGTTGCAGGTTTCCTGGCACTTCCGGTCCGGCACTGATTCTCAAGCGTTGGGAAAGTGAAGCCGTTGGCACGACGTCAAAAGGTGACGAATGTGGCGTGGCGGTTTGGAAAGGGGTAGAAGTAAGTGCGGATGTTGCAGATGGCTCCGGATCAACAGCGCTTGATCTTAAAGTTGGCGTATTCTCAGGATTCGGAACCGCTGCCACTATTTCTGACCGGACAGAGGGTGTGATTTGTGGGGTGGGTGGCTTGGTCAGCCATTCAGGCGGAATTGTCGGTCTTACCTGCCCGACAGACGTTTCAACATTGGGCGTGTCCGGTGATTCGCAACCCATCATGAACAGGAAAATAAAAATAAGGTATAATCTTCTCATAGTAACTTGATAGTAACCACGATCATTGGAAAAATTTAAGCTCATTGCACTATTACAAAAATGATTTGCACAGAAATTTGACAACTTTTCACTTGAGATATGAGCCAAAATCATTTAATAAAAGTTGTCAAATCTTAGGTAACACAATAATCATAACCCTCAGAAAAATAATAATACTCGCAATTAGGGATTGATAACATGGGCAAACAAAAAGAAGCAGTTATAGATGACAGGGCACAAAATGGTTCTCCTTTTTCCACGAATATCAAACCTGAGATAGACCTCTATGCCCCTTCCTTATATATCAATCGCGAATTAAGCCATATTGAGTTCAATCGACGTGTTTTAGAAGAATGTCTGGCCGATCATCCTCTGTTGGAAAGAGTAAAGTTTCTTGCCATTTACTCGTCGAATATGGATGAGTTTTTTATGGTCCGGGTATCAGGACTGAAACAGCAAATGTTGTTAGGAATTACCGCTACTAAGGCAGACGGATTAACGCCTCGCGAACAACTATTGGCTATTCATCGCGTTCTTACTCAACTATTCGCTCATGCCAATACGATATGGCAGGATACATTATATCCTCAGCTGGTCGAAGCCGGTATTCACATCCTTGATTATAGCCAACTGAAGAACCGCTCAAAGCGCAAGCTGCGCGGTTATTTTGATAGGGAAATCTTCCCGGTTCTAACGCCATTGGCGTTTGATCCCAGCCGCCCCTGGCCACATATTTCCAATCTCAGTTTAAATTTAGCCGTCGTTATTAAAGATCCTAAAAAACAGAAAACCAGCTTTGCAAGAGTAAAAGTGCCGGCTGTTTTGCCCCGCCTGGTTCCGCTAGAACCTATTGATCCGGATGAGTTATTAGCGCCAACTGAGCAGAAATTTGTCTGGGTAGAACAAGTTGTTGCCGCCAATCTCGACCGCCTTTTTCCAGGCATGGAAATTTTAGCTGCTTACCCATTTCGTGTCACACGAAATTCCGATATGGAAATTCAAGAAGAAGAGGCCGATGATTTATTATTGACAATGGAAGAAAATCTGCGTAAACGACATTTTGGTTCTGTGGTGCGCCTAGAGATTGCCGATGATACTCCCGAAGAAATTCGTCAAACCCTGGTCAAAAATTTAAATATCAGCAACTATGATGTTTATACGACGGATGGTCCTTTAGGGTTTAGCAGCTTATGGGAGGTACACAAACTGGAACGCCCTGATTTAAAGGACGATCCCTATAATCCCCGGCTGCCTAAGGG
This sequence comes from Anaerolineae bacterium, assembly GCA_028277515.1. The sequence goes on along the minus strand of JANQGC010000234.1, from coordinate 76,219 downwards.
GATTGCTGCCGGGGATAATATTTTTGATCGCTTGCGCCAGCAAGAGGTTTTTATTCACCTCCCGTTTGATAGTTTTGGACCGATTGTCGATTTTCTTAAACAGGCGGCCGAAGATCCCAATGTGTTAGCGATTAAACAGACCTTATACCGGGTCGGACCGAATCCCCCTATCGTCCGTGCATTGATGAGGGCGAGAGAAAACGGCAAACAAGTGACGGTATTGGTTGAACTCAAAGCGCGGTTTGATGAAGAAAGCAATATTGAATGGGCCCGTGCTTTGGAAAATGCCGGCGTGCATGTGGTCTATGGGTTATTAGGCCTGAAAACGCATTGTAAAGTTACCCTGGTCGTGCGCCGAGAACGTGACGGCATCCGCCGATACCTTCATCTTTCGACAGGAAATTATAATGTTATTACCGCCCGTCTATATACCGATATTGGCCTTATGACTACCAATGAGGATTTTGGTGCGGATGCGACTGAACTATTCAATTATTTAACGGGTTATTCAATGCAAGAGGAGTACCGCAAGTTCTTAGTCGCACCTGTCAACCTGCGCCAGGAAATAACGAGGCTAATTGAACGTGAAACGGAACATGGCAAGAATGGGCATATCATCTTCAAATGTAATTCATTGGTGGATCCGAAACTCATCCGTGCTTTCTATCGCGCATCCCAGGCCGGCGTCAAGGTGGATTTAATCATTCGCGGCATTTGCTGTTTGCGGCCCGGTTTGCCGGAGATTAGCGAAAATATTCGGGTGTTTAGCGTTCTCGGCCGATACCTGGAGCACACGCGAGTCTACTATTTTAAGAACATGGATGATCCGGCGATGTACATCGGTAGTGCGGATTTGATGCCCCGCAATATTGATCGCCGGGTCGAGGTCTTATTCCCTATCGAGAACCCGGTGATGCTGGAAAATATTTTAGAAAATGTATTACAGACCTATTTGAAAGACACAGCTAAAGCGTATGTTCTCAATTCAAATGGAGAGTATACGCCTCGCCGTTTATTGGTTGATGAAGGAGAACCCTTATTTAACAGCCAATCCTGGCTTATGAAGCATGATTTCTCACCGCTTAAGGAGATCCTGAGCCAGGAAGGATGAGCCGGGATTCTGGTTGGGTGAAATCTAGTATAGAGAATAATCAGGCGGCCGTGCCCAGGATTACAGCGATAAACCATAAGAAGAAATCGTATTTCATCAATTGACTTAATCTTTCTAATTGGGGACCGGAACGATATCGGCTGACCCGTAGCACAATGTAGATTATGACTGGAAAAACACCTATCAGTACTAAATAGGCGTAGATGGGTTGAAAAACATTAAGGACATAGGGCATCAACATAAGGATAATTGTGGCGGCAACCAGGACGTAAAATACGACGCGGGCCGTTCGTTTACCCCACACGGTAGAAATTGTACGCACACTTTCACTCAAATCCCCATCATAATCAGCCAGGGTTTTCAATACTTCACGCCCTAAAATAGCCACAAAGATGATCAAGAAGAGCCATATCGTTGGCTCTGGGTTACCCGCTGCGACTCCTCCAAACACAGCGCTCAACGCCGAGATAAAGGCCACTGTAATATTGCCAATAAGAACCGTGCTTTTTAGTTTAAGCGAGTAGATATAAAGTAGACTATTTGCCCCAATGACAATTAATAAAGCTTCCAGGCTTATGAATGCAGCAATTAATATAGATAGACCGGCAAGCATAAAGGAAAAAATTTTAGCCGCTCGCAGTGTGACCTGACCGGAAGGCAGCGGCCGGTCAGGCTGGTTTATGCGATCGATTTCAACATCTAAATAATCATTCCAGGCATTGGCGGAGGAGGATACCAGGATCGTGGTCAAAACTGCCAGGGCAACATTGACCCATTGGCCTGTACCAGCTACATAGCCACCAAGAACGACGGCTAAGGCGCCTGAGAGGGTGGTCAAGGGTCTGCTGATTTGATACAACCCTTTAAGCTGATTCATTTTTCTGTTTGTTCTCCACTTTTTAGAATTCTTTTGCTGAGCATAGTCCACAATTGCCACCTTTGCTGTTATGATGCTCTTTGTAAAACCGGTACAATAATAACGATGATTTCTAGTCTCTCGAACTCAAAAGTGAAATATGTCCGTCGTTTACAAGCTGATAGGCGATTTCGCCATCATGAACGTGCCTTCGTCGTTGAAGGAACACGATGGCTGAAAGAAATAGCAGCCTACCCACATCAATTAAGAGCGCTTTACTTTCAAGATAGTTGGTCCACAGAAGAGGACCACCAGCAGATCTTAACACAATTGCCAGTCCATAGACAAAGGGTGAGTGATGATGTTATGAAAAGTATGAGTGTGACAGAAACGCCCCCCGGCGTTCTGGCTGTGGTAACGATTGAAAACCATCCCTTGCCGCCAGATCCGGATATGCTTTTGATCCTTGATGCCTTAAATGATCCGGGAAATTTGGGCACTATTTTACGGACGGCTGCTGCCGCCAACGTAGATGGGGTGTTGCTGGCTCCAGGATGTGTTGATGCATATAATCCAAAAGTTGTTCGTGGTGGCATGGGCGCTCATTTGCAACTGCCAATTCATTACCTGGATTGGCGAGATATTGCTAAGCAGGTTGAGGGGCTTAAGGTCTATTTAGCCGCCGGTGAAGCAGAAATGAACTATTCAGAAGTAGACTGGACACATTCTTCTACGCTCATCATCGGCAATGAAGCACATGGAGGTGGGCCGGAAGCGCGGTCATTAGCATGGAAGTCAATAGCTATCCCTATGCATAGGGATGCCGAATCTCTAAATGCGGCCGTTGCGGCCGGTATTATTTTATTTGAAGCCGTTCGCCAGAAAGGGGAAGTGACTGTCACTTGTTAACTCTAAATCTTGAAGTACAGGCAGGCGGGACCCTCATCTTGTGCTTCTGAAAAGCGGTATTTTCCGCGACACTCAGGACAGGTACTTTCAAAATAATAAACATCCGTGTCCAGGTGGCATCCGAAGCTTTTTACAATCAATTTTTTCAAATTCGGGTTCCAGGGCAGGGCAAGCCAGTTTCCTTCGGAATGTGCAATGGCTGTTTCAATCGCCTCTTCTTCATTATCAATCCTGTAGGAGGCAAGGAAAAGACTACAGCGACCACAGCTTGTGAAGCGTGTGAGAACATGGGACTTGGTCAGATTCTTTTTTTTATTTCTTCCTTTTTTACTGCCAACAGTATCAGAATTAGAAGGTTTATCTAGTTCCACAGAACCGTTATAATCAACCATGAGGTCGATTCTAACGACCTTCTACTTTCTGTCAAATCAATGAGATTTGGCTTCATGTTATTGATGTTAATACAACAATATTATTGAGGAAATGAATTTGAGGGGAAAAAATCTAAAGCAATTGTTGTCATCTTGGCAAACGGCCGTCGCCGGAACAGAGCATACGCAACCGCCGGATTACAATGGACCGGATGTGACTATTACCAAATTGACCGAGCATACATCGCAGGTAGATGAAGGAGCCTGTTTTGTGGCCAGGGTTCGGGAAGGAAGTGATGGGCATCCCTACATTTCAAAAGCAATCTCTAATGGAGCCGGCGTGATCCTGGCTCAGCGACCAGCGCAAAGTTTGAATTTAGAACTGCCGCAGGGAGTTGTGTATTTACAAGTTCCGGATACAGCTATCGCTGTCGCCTGGTTGGCAGCAGCATGGGAAAGTTTTCCAAGCCATGATCTTGTCGTGGTTGGCATCACAGGAACCGATGGAAAAACATCAACAGCCAATATTTTATTTTCGATCATGAAATCCGCCGGCTTGAAAGTAGGATTGCTAAGCACAATTAAGGCGGTTATTGGCGATATTGAGGAGCCTCTCGATCTCCATGTAACCACACCTGAAGCGCCCGTCGTTCAGCATTACTTGCGCCGTATGGTCGAACGGGGATTGACGCATTGTATTGTGGAATCTACTTCGCATGGCCTGGCTCAATATCGTGTTGGAGCCATCGAAATTGATCTTGGCGTTGTCACAAATATTACGCATGAACACCTGGACTATCATGGATCTTATGATCGCTATTTTGCGGCAAAGGCACGATTGTTTGAGTGGCTGGGTCTAACGCCATTGAATTTGCCGCCAACCAACCATTTTAAGGAACAATTGAAACATACAGCCGTGCTCAACCTTGATGATTCTTCTTACCGGAAACTAGCAAATATTCGAGTTTCACGACAGATCTCGTATGGATTAGGAACCGAAGCAGACGTATCCGCAGTCGATATTTTATACCGTCCAAATGGAACTGATTTTGCACTTATCATCCGTCCTGGGGCGGGTCAAAAACAAGAGGAAAGCCAGCAAATCTCATCTGAGCTGTCCGGAAAATTCAACATACACAATATGTTGGCTGCAGCGGCTGCTGGAATAGCCGTTGGTTTATCCCCTGTCGTCATTAAAGATGGTTTGCAGTCTGTCCAATCGATCAGCGGCAGGATGGAAGGGATCAACATGGGGCAATCCTTTCATGTCGTTGTGGATTTCGCCCATACTCCGAACGCTTTAGATAGGTTAATCGAATCGGCGAGACAAATGGTTGACGGCCGGATCATTACGGTGTTTGGCAGTGCAGGGAAACGGGATGTGCAGAAACGGCGACTAATGGCTGAAATCTCAGCCCGAAAGGCGGATTTAACAATACTAACGGCCGAAGATCCGCGGACAGAATCATTAGATGAGATTCTTGATATGATGGCCGAAGGATGTAAAAGTCATGGCGGCCAGGAGGGAAAAACCTTCTGGCGATTCCCCGATCGCGGCCTGGCTATTTACGAGGCGCTGATGATGGCCGAGGAAAACGACATTGTATTGATATGCGGCAAAGGGCATGAGCAATCAATGTGTTTCGGGGTAGTTGAATATCCCTGGGATGATCGCCAGGCCACACGCGAAGCCCTCAAAGCTTTATTGAATAACCAGCCAATGATCGATCTGGGTCTCCCTACCTTTCAACGAACTTGAAATATTCAATTAGAGACGTATTTATGTATATAATCGGAAACGGCTTGCTGCCAAGGGCGTAGGGAGATACCAATCGCCGTCCCGGAAATGTTTTTCAAGACACCATAAGGTGGGGGGGCGGAATCCCGTTGAAATTCGCTGCTTAATATGGGTTTTATAGTAGTGTTCCCCAAACCGGTTTGCCGTAATATTTCCTGCGCGAACTCATAACGCGAGCATGAACCCTGATTAACCAAATGATAAATACCATATTGTCGGGTTTGGATCAGTTGTGTAATGGCCTCCGCTAAATCTTCGGCATAGGTAGGGTTCCCGATTTCATCCGTTACGACACTGAGCCGGCCGTTTTTTTGTGCCTGATCGAGGATCACATGAATAAAGTTGTGACCTCCCGGGGCAAATAACCAGGCTGGTCGAACAATGTAATGGCGGCGAAGGATGGAGCGCACATGATCCTCAGCCGCCGCTTTGGACCTTCCATATGTGTTGCGTGGGTTAAGGGGCATCCACTCTTCATACCCTTCCGGTTGGCTGCCTGAAAAAACCTCGTTGGTGCTGATATGAACCATGGTTGCACCAGACTCTGCGCAGGCCAGGGCGACATTTTGTGTGCCCAAACTGTTGACGCGATAGGCGATGTCTGGATTGCGGGTGCAGCCATCAACATCGGTGTAAGCTGCACAGTGAATGACAATGGATGGTTGAAAGGTGGTGATGAGCGAGAAAATATTTTCACGGTCCGTGATATCAGCATCCGGAAGATCGGCGAGCGCCAGGTCATGATCCTGTAGCATTTTCTGTAATGTTTTGCCCAGTTGCCCCTCAGCCCCTGTTATGAGTATGCGCATGTATTGCCCTTGTTTCTCTATTGTTTCGTTGAAAGCGTTGCAATTATACTCCACTGTCTGTTAAGCCTAAAAGCGGAGTTGGGCAACAATCGAACTTGACACCATGCAGCAGTAAACCGATACTACGCATATGCGAATTGATATCCTGACGTTATTTCCGGAAATGTTTCCCGGCTATATGAACAACAGCATTCTCCGACGCGCGCAAGAATCGGGGCTTTTAGAAGTAAAACTGCACAATATCCGTGATTTTGCGAAGGGCAAGCATCGGGTGACGGATGAGCCGCCCTATGGCGGTGGAGGGGGAATGGTGTTGAAACCCCAGCCACTATTCGCTGCTGTTGAAGCTGTTTGGCGGGATTCTGGGGCTGAAAGACACCCTGCCGTCCTCTTGACACCCCAGGGAAGACCTTTTTCCCAGCAGGTTGCCAGGGAACTGGCCGGAGAAAAACAATTTATTCTCATATGCGGCCGTTATGAGGGGGTTGATGAGCGCGTGCGTCGCCATCTTGTTGATGATGAGATTTCGATTGGGGATTATGTACTGACTGGTGGTGAGTTGGCAGCAATGGTCATCGTTGATGCCGTGACGCGATTGATTTCCGGCGTGTTAGGGGCAGAGGGGGCTGCGGAGCGAGATAGTTTTTATGATGGCCTGCTCGAAGGACCTCATTACACCCGCCCGGAAAGTTTTCGTGGTTGGAGAGTACCCCCCGTTTTGTTATCAGGTCATGCAGCGAATGTTTCTCGTTGGCGCAGAGAGCAGGCTTTGTTGAGAACAAAGCAAAGGCGGCCAGAGTTATTAACTTTGGCAAATCTTTCTGATAGTGACCGAGAATTTTTAGCCGCTCAAGACAATGGGGAAGATGAAACGATAAGCGCCGCGGAGTGATCAGGTGGTGAATGATGGAATTGGGGGTATGTATGGTAAGACGTGTCGTTTACCTGCTTATTTCTTTTATGCTTCCAATCATATTGATTCTTGTTGGCCAGGAGGCGGTTCAAGCTGGTTTTCCATTTGAGGTTCAACAACAAAATACTGACGAAAGGGATGGCGCAATCTTAATTGATGCACTTCTCTATGATGGTTATGAAATCAATGATGCTGATGAGGCTTTGGCCCTTCGTAATATCAGTGCTGAACCGCTACAGCTCGCCGGTTGGAAGCTGCATGATCAACGAGGGAATGAATCCGCTTTTCCTGATGGGGTAGTCATTCCGCCTGGCGAGGTGCTATGGTTTACGGGAAATAGTGCAGCTTTTCTACGGCAATTTGGATTTACGGCCGATGTTATCCTGGATACCTGGCCGGGTTTTGCTAATAGTGGGGATGCGGTTGTCTTGGTAAATCCGGATCTGGATGCGATTGATGTCCTTGTGTATGAAGATGGGGATTGGAACTCTGAAGAATGGGTAGGAGCCGGGGTTGAACCTTATACGGTTCCGGGAGTGTTTGGGGCTGAAGGTCAGATACTATACCGAAAACTGGATCAACGAACCGGTTTGCCAGTGCCTGATACAAATCGTAGTGAAGATTGGGCGCAGGATCGTGATGATGTGATCAACGGCCGAAAAGTGCGCTATCCGGGGTGGGACTTGCAGGATTCTTTTTTCACAACTCAAGTGACAGAAACAGCAGTACTGACAATAGCCGTTGCCCCTGACAATGCATTGACAGCCATCGTCGATGAGATTCATGAGGCTGGCCAATCTATTTACATCGAAAGCCTCACGGCCGAAAATATGGCCATTGCTAATGCTTTGTCTACAGCGGCGGCTAGAGGTGTTGAAGTAAAAGTGCTCCTGGAAGGAAGTCCTCCAGGTGGAATTGATAACCAGGAAAAATATTTCTGCCAGCAAATTGAAATGTCCGGGGGACAGTGCTGGTTTATGATAAGCAATAGCGATCTGAGAATTTTTGACCGTTATCGTTATCTACATAGCAAATTCATTTTAATTGACGGCCGCCTGGCCGTAATCAGCACCGAAAATCTCAGCCCAAACAGCATGCCGGATGATGATAAATCGGATGGAACCTGGGGTAGAAGGGGTGTTGTAATCATGACTGACGCCCCAACAATAGTAAATAAAATAAGGCAAATATTTGAATCAGATCTTGATGAAATTGGTCACGTGGATCTCTTCCGCTGGCGGGTTGGCGATCAAACATATGGCGCGCCTCCCGTTGGTTTCATACCCAACAACGAAAGTGGAGGAATTACATATAGTGTGAAGTTTCCCGCGCCATCCGCCTTTCGAGGAGAATTCTATTTTGAGCTGCAGCAATCACCGGAAAACGGTTTGCGAGATGAAGATGGCCTGCTTGGCTTACTCAAACAGGCAGGAGAAAATGACACGGTTTGGGTGCAGCAATTGGTAGAACGTCCCCATTGGGGTAAAACCGGAAGCGATAGATTAAATGACCCGAACCCCAGGGTAGAAGCTTATATTGCCGCAGCCCGCCGGGGAGCGGATGTGCGCTTGCTGTTGGATGAATTTTTTGACAACAAAAATAGTAAAGTGAGTAATTATGCTATCTGCGAATTGCTCAATCAGATCGCAAATGATGAAAATCTTGATTTGAGATGCGATCTGGCAAACCCAACTGGTTTGGGCATCCATAATAAAATGATTCTGGCTCATGTTAAAGGTCAGGGCTATATCTATGTTGGCAGTGTGAATGGTACTGAATTGTCCAATAAAGGAAACCGGGAATTGGCTTTGCTGGTGAGATCACAAGAGGCTTATGAATTATTAGCCGATATGGTTATTCGGGATACTCCCCATCATTATTACGCACCGGTGATATTTGGATCTTTTAGGGGGCCGGCGAATCATGTATTGATAAGTGAGATTTTGTATGATTCATTTGGCCAGGATGAGGGGGAATTCATCGAAATTGTCAATCCGACGGCCGCGACAATTGATTTAAGTGGTTACAGCCTTTCCGATGCGCTAAGCCGGGATGAATTTGAAGATCTACGCCGGTTTCCTGCTGGAACTTTGATTTCGGCCGGTGCAGTTTTAGTCGTGGCTACCAGTGGGGAACATTTTTGGAATGAATACGGCGCATGGCCTGATTTTGAAATATTGGAAACCACTCAAGAAGTGCCCAATTTAATCGATGACCTTAGTTGGGGTAGTGATGAAACTTTTTTGCGATTGGGCAACAGCGGGGATGAAGTTATCTTGAGGAACGCCGGCGATAAAATGATTGATGCCGTTAGCTATGGTGATGGAATTGTACCCGATCAGTTGGGGTGTCCTTTGTTGAGTGGCACGAACTACAGCCTGGAGCGTTATCCATATTGGCACGATAGTAACAATTGTATTGATGATTTTCGTGAATGGCCGTTTCCCAGCCCCGGCACAAGATCCAAATGAATTTACTTTAAAATAGGTATGCCCACTTGTTAAATCAAGTGGGCATAGGTAATCAGTAAATTGAAAGTGTGGTTTTTTTAACTAGCCGCCAGGACTACCAAAAATCTGGGCCGGATCTGCTGCTCCACCGCCTCCGCCATCTTTTTCCGGTGCCTCTGGTACTGAACCGGCACGCGTGGTGATTAAACCTTCGTAAATAATAGCCGGAGCTTCATAGGGGGCACGCTTCGCGCCCGAATCGTTTTGCCGAGTTTTTGTTACCAATTCGTTTTTCATTGATCTTCTCCGTGAAGTTATCAGAGCCTTGGGCCGATAATCACTGACGCCTTGACTATGTTGTGCTTAACTGATTCGTCTAGGTCATTATGTCTTATTTCAAAGACATTATCAAGGCAAAAAATCAAGATTTACGCAATTTTTACTCGACAATGGCTTGATTTGATCATATTGGGTCAATTTCTAGCTAAAATTAGCTTCTAAAAGATATTTTCCTTTTTTAGATGTCGCACCCACCGGCGAGACAGGCAAACTCCTGAGCGGCCGTTGTGAGGTCTTCTTCCTCATACCGGTAGAGCTTGGAAAAGTCTATTTCTGGAAATTCTGCATTCAACTTTTCAAACTCTTCCTGCCCAATCTCAACATACGGCATCTGATCATATTGGGCATCATAAGCAGGTAGAAAAGCCATTCCGCCGATTTTATCCTGGTGCTCCCAAATCCAGCGGATGATATCCAACACCTCATCGGGCTGGTAGGTTATGGTAACGCTTGGATTATGTTCGGTGTAATGGATCTTATTTTGCAGCCAATAATCACATTGTTCTAAAGCCGTTCGCTGGTTACGCGTAATGGCACCCTCAGGGGATTTTGCCGGGAAATGGACGACCCAGGTTGTAACGTTATCGCGCGTCTGCCCATTTTCCGGATCCATCGGCACGCCGGCATCTCTAAGCACTTTGGCTACCGGTGAGTGATCGCTCACCCGCACATTTCGGATGTAGTAGGGTGCCCAGCGAGAATGTAATCCGGATGAGGAATTGAGCAATTGTGATGAATTTCCGGATGGTTTAACCGCAGTAACTGAAGCTGATTGGTTTATCCCTAATAATGCTGCAACCTGGCGATTGGCTTCCACGGCAACTTCTCTCAACCTTTCTTGAACTTGTGGGTCTTGGGCCACCGGGCTGTCCATCTGCCCATTGAGATCAACACCTAATAATCTTTCTTCTTTACAGTTTTCTTGCCATTCTGCTCGGAGACCAGGGAAATAAGTGGCCATACTTTGAATGGTGCCAATGATTGCCGCCAACTCTACTTTATCACGCAGGTTTTCATAATCATCATCGTACCGGGCAACGGCGCTCGTCAGATTGCAGAATTGATAGGGTCTAAGTATTATTTCTCCACAAGGATTTGTGCCAAAATTAGCAGGCTTGCGTCTTTCGGGCCGGCTTTCAATGGCCGCTTTTCGATTGAAGATTCCTGGTTCGCCACGTTCTGTCTCAACCATATCCAAGACGAAACGAGTGATTTCTGCCTGGCTTAATTCTCTCTCAGGCCAAACTGCGGAGTTGTTAGCATTCCAACGCTGGCTGTTGTTGCGCCAGAAGTCCCCATCTTTGCAGGTGCGCATGTCATTATCGTCATAGTCAAACAAGGAAATCATGGCTGTGCGGCGCACACCGCCGGATACAGCCGCATCCCCAACTGCGCACATGATGTCATGGGCATCTAAAGGACGGAGGAAACTTCCCTGGCGACTTTGCAGGCGGGTTCTTGTGAAATCTAGCATTTTACGTAAGGGTTCCGGCCCGGAGGCTCTACCACCTTTTACCCGCAAAGGAGCGCCGGCAGGTCGCACTTCAGAATAATCAAAAGAGACATCTTCACCGGCGAACCAGGCTTCCAAACCAATGCGCAGCGCCTTAGCCCACCCTTCAGAGGAGTCAGGCACGACAAATGTGGCAGGTGGATTGGAACTTCGGCGGGGTATCCTGGGGAATTGCTCGACGTACTGTCGTTCGACCGAATAGCCAACACCGCAGCCGCTCATAGAGATAATCAACGCCTCAACGAAAGAGTCAATGCTATCCACGGGCATATAGGAGCAGTTATAAATAGCAATATTATTGCGGCGTGCGGCAGGTCCGGCCATAGCCAATAAGCGCATGGAAGGCATCACGCGCATCTCTAAGATCCCTTTTCTGATGCGCTCATACGTTTCGGCAGGCAGGCGATATTCAGATAGTTCACGTAAATATTCTACTGAGCGATCGACTGTTTCAATCCATGTTTCCCGGCGTCCCAGATCATAGTTAAAGCGAGAATACTTATCATAAAATTGGAATTTCTGTAATTGGGTAGGGAAATATTTATCGGAGGCGGCGAAGGCTTCTCTAACATCAGACGAAACCGGCCGTTGGATGCGCATTTTAGCATGCTCAGCGCGGTATAAGATGTAATGTTTGGCAGCTTCATACTCTCCTGCAGCCTGGAGGACCATTTCGACGATATCCTGAACGCCTTCCACAGTTGGCAGATCATATTTTGCAGCGACAACATTGATGACTTGCCGGGTTATCTCTTGCACACTGGTTTGCGGTTTGTTTTCCAGGCTGCGAAAACAACGCTGTAGCGCTTTTTCGATCCGGTCGACCTCAAAGGGCACGATGCGCCCGTCCCTTTTCACGATTTGCTCCGGGGTTTTCACCTTGAAATAAATGCTGTCCTCATTGAAACCATCTTTGTTGTTCAGCATTTTTGTTCTTAAGCTATTCCCATTTTTGGGGGTCGTTTGCTCTGTCACTGCTACATGTTCTGCCATTATATTGCTCCTTCAATGTATTTCTGCGATCTCCCCCCAAGGATGGTTGGTAAACCGCTTATTGCTGATTGATAATGTATTAATTTTGTTTATTGATAATTTCACCCGTGCCTAATACGCAGCAAAATATGCCCATCGCAAACCGCGTTTATGGCATTTATTATTCTCCGAGGAGTTGATCGATTTCGTTGCGTATGGATTCCAGGTCGCTTAGACCTAGATAGACGATGGCGTAACGGATATAGGCAACTTCATCTAGCTCTTTAAGTTTCCGGATGGCTAGATCACCAACATAGCGACTCTTGATCTCGGAACGGCCGAGCTGCTGCAGTTCGGCTTCAATTTCTCCGGCGATACCTTCAACCTCGGTGGTGGAAATCGGCCGCTTTGCGCAGGCTACCCACAGACCGTCGATTAATTTATCCCGGGAAAACTCCTCCCGTGTGCCATCACGCTTAATTAACATTGGTGTTGCCAGAATAGGTCTTTCATAGGAACTGAATCGTCGTTTACACCCATCACACAGACGCCGGCGCCGGGTGCCACCACGCGTGTCATGACTGGTGTCGATCACACGGGTTTTCTTATGTCCACAGTATGGGCACTTCATGATCCAATCCTAATCCCTTCAGACCCCCAGGTAAGGGAACGCCGGGGATATTTGTGAAAGGTACACCATATATGGGGCCAATACTTGTACGACCCCCCACATATGGTACTAAAGTGGATGCATTATAGCATGCTCATTCCTGGCTTGCAAGGTAGATTTTGGATACTAAACCTTAAAAAATTGATAATGAAAAAATGTGAAGACAATGGCGAGATAATGGAGAAAATAAAAATAGGAAAGCATTTAACCCGGACAGTTTATCATCAATGTCCGGGTAAATGTTTCCTATGAAATCAGTTTTGTATTGCCTTAAATCATCTAAAACTTAATAAGATGATCCTCAGCGGTTAGTGTATGAATGTAGGCCATAAATGTTGTTGGCGGCAACATTAACGTCGTTTCCGAAGGAAAGCTGGGATATCCACATCATTTATGCGGTAGCCGGTCTGGCTATTTGATTGTGGATCCGAGCTTTGACGCGTGGCGGGCGCGCCGACGGAAACGGATTCTCGAACGGGTGGTTGACTTGGCAACTCTTGTTTGGCTGGGCGGTTCACTACACGCGAGATGGGGCGAACCAGTGGCATATTATGTTCAAAGCCGGTGGCGATGACTGTGATGCGAATCTGGTCTTCCATTCGCTCGTCGATGACAGCACCAAAGATGAGATTGACATCCGGATGCGCGGTCTCGCGAATGATCGAAGCGGCCTGGTTGATTTCATATAAGCCGAGGTCGGAACCTCCGGTGACGTTGAACAAAATACCACGCGCACCGTCGATGGTGACATCAAGGAGATGGCTGGAAAGCGCTTGCTCGGCCGCTTCCCTGGCCCGGTCATCCCCTTTGCCATGACCGACAGCCATCAAAGCTGCGCCACCCATAGACATAATGGATTTGACATCAGCGAAATCCAGGTTGATCAAACCAGGGATGGTAATCAGTTCGCTGATTCCCTGAATGCCCTGACGCAGGACGTCGTCTGCCAGCCGGAAGGATTCAATGAGCGAAATACGTTTGTCGGCCGTTTCCAACAAACGGTCGTTGGGAATGACTATCAACGTATCGACGTGCTCCTTCAGCTGTTCTAACCCGGCCTCAGCAGCCCGCGCACGTTGTGCACCTTCAAAGGTGAACGGGCGGGTGACCACACCAATGGTTAAGGCGCCGACCTCCCGGGCGACCTTGGCCACGACCGGTGCTGCACCTGTACCTGTTCCACCGCCCATGCCGGCGGTTACAAAGACCATGTCTGATCCCTGCATCACCTGGTGCAGTTCCTCTTCTGATTCCTCAGCAGCGTTGTTGCCGACCTCCGGATCACCCCCGGAACCGAGGCCACGGGTCGTCCGTTCACCAATGGCGATGCGCTGCTGCGCCTGGCTGCCCATTAAGGCTTGCTGATCGGTATTGACGGCGATGAAATCAACACCGGCAATATTCTCGACAATCATGCGATTGACAGCATTACAACCGCCACCGCCGACACCTACGACCCGGATAAGCGCTGCGCCTTCCGATTCCGGCATCCTTTGAACATCACTTGCTCTACTTCTTTGGTTCATACTAACCCCTCTATACAAAACTACAATACACTAACAATACTTTTTACAAACCACCGTAGACCAAGTGACCTAGAGTGGTGAATAAAACAAAATTTAGCCAGGCAAGAGCATTCTTATAAAAGATCCTACCTTTTTCCCAATTTCCCGAACTTGCGGTTCGCGCGGACGGTAAACATGCTGATTGGTCATTGCCCAGCGCAGCAAACCGACGCCGGTCGCATAAGCGGGACTGTGCAATTGATCGACCAGGCCGTGCAAGTTACGTGGCGAAGCGACGCGCGCCGGCACATTCAAAACGCGCTCTGCAACTTCAGTGATTCCGCGAAGCTGGGATGCCCCACCGGTGAGAACGATGCCCGCGGGGAGTAAACCTTCATAGCCGGATTGTTCAACCGCCTTTAAAATTACGTTGAATATTTCTTCAACCCGCGCTTCGATGACATAAGCCAAATCCTGGCGGCCGACCTGTATCTTTTCGCCACCGAATGGCTCTACAGGAAAGACATTCTTGGGATCGATTTGTTCTGGGCGACAGTCTCCATATTGAATCTTTGCTGATTCTGCCACTTCATAAGGGGCACGTAGGCCAATGGCAATGTCATTTGTGATGTGATAGCCACCAATTGGAATCACTTTTGTATACCATATGGTTCCTTGCTTATACAAAGCAATATCGGTCGTTCCGCCCCCTATGTCGGCAACGATGACGCCCATTTCTCGCTCATTAGGCTCAAGCACAGCTTCACCTGACGCCAGGACATTGAGGATGAACTCGTCAGCGATAATGCCCACGTTGTCGGCACATTGGGCCAAATTTCGCAGGGCGGGGGAGGCTGCTGTGACGATGTGCGCTTCAACCTCCAAGCGATAACCGTGCATACCCAATGGGTTTTTCACTTCTTTGTGTTCATCAACCGTATACTCTCGCGGAATCATATGCACAATTTCCCGGTTGTATGGGATGGGGATAGCCTGCGCAGCCTCCAACGCGCGTTCGATATCGGCGACGGTGATGCCACCAGATTCGCGATTGATTGGGGCAACACCCCGGCTGTTGGTGCAGCTAATATGCTCCCCGGCCATACTCACCAATGCATCGCGCAGCTCATAACCGGATGTTTGTTCTGCTGCTTCAATGGCGCGAGCAATGGAGATTGTGGCATCTCGAACGTCGACTACCATACCTTTGCGCATGCCCCGAGAAGGTTCGAGTCCAAGACCAATAATTTGAAGTTGACCCTCTCGGACAGCACCAACAAGTGCACAAACTTTTGTCGTTCCAATGTCTAAGCCAAAAATAATTTCTTCCATAACACAACACCCTTTTTCATGATAATTGAGCTGCACAACGAGATTCGTTGGCAATGTCTCCTAAGCAACGCCATGTGTCGATCATTGAGCCAAGTAATATGGTTTCTCCTGGTTGCTAACGCTAATTTGAGCCGGCCGAATACCGCGCGACAACAGGTCTGAGACGATGGTTTCGTAGATCGCCAGCTTTTGATTCATCTCTGTACCGGTTCCAAAATATCCTCGCCAACCGCGTCCATCTTCAAAACTGAGACCGCCGTACGGGCGGTAATATAGTTCTTCGATATCTGGTCGTAGTTCCCGCAACTGCAACGCGCCTCGCAATACTTCTTGAGGAACAAATGGTTGGCTGGCCGGTAAGCCTTCTTCCTCCTCCGTTTGCATTCCGGCCATTGATGCCGGCGTTGGGGTAGGCGAGGCAACATTGTTGGCTTGATCATTGCCTGTCTGATTGGTATCAGAATTGTCAGGCTGAGGCTCGGCCGCGGTTTCTTCTAATTCATTCTGGACTTCTGTCTCTGATGCCTCTGTTGGAGAAATGATCCCCGTCGCACGAATTGATCCTGTTTCCCGCACAATTTTAAGTAAGCCTGCCGTGGGATATCCACCAGGAATCAATCGGCCGCTGCTGGTGATGCCATACTCGATCTCATCCTCATACCAGACAGCGATTGGCGACTCTTCAGTTATCTGGATTAATACCTCGTTTGGCCAGCGTAAGGTTACTGTGGAAGACAAAACCCCGGGAATCTCAGCAATCTGTTCAGCAGCTAGCGAAGGGTCCGCAGAAAAAATATGATTACCGGCCAGACCACTCGCTTGGGCAACCTTATCAGGCGTTATGGATTTGGCACCTTCTACTGGAATATAAGTTAAATAGAAACGACGCTCTTGCGCGATTGTGAACAGGGCATAAACAGCCAAAGCAAATAACCCTAAACTTATCCAACGCGAATTAATAAAAAACCGTTTCATGAGCGACAAGCCGACACGGACTTTTTTGGTTTTTTGTTTTCTGCGACGTTTACGCGCTGTCTTCGGTACATTTAGGGAAGGATGGTTGACCGGGGACGATGATTGCACGCGCGATCGCTTCGGTTGTTTTTTCAGTTTGTTGCGCTGATTATGACGTTCCATCTCTTTTCAAAATACCGTTTCATGCAGCGAAAGCCTGTCGTTAAATGCTGCATCTCAAGCGAATTACAATTCAATATTTCCGGCTTTATCAACCGAAGTTGCAAATCCTTCCTTTTCTTCAAATCGTTCCAGGGCCAGGGCAATCAGTCGATCAAGAAGCTCTTGATAGGTGACCCCTGTGGCTTCCCAGAGTTTGGGATACATTGAGATCCGGGTAAAACCGGGAATCGTATTAATTTCGTTCATGTATAATTGACCGCTGTCTTTGTCCAACAACAAATCCACGCGTCCCATGCCGGCGCAGTCGATTGCTTTGTAGGCATGAACAGCCATCCTTCGGACTTTATCCGACATTTCCAGGCTGATGTCCGCCGGAATTATTAATTCTGATTCATCTTCTGATCCTGGTGCCGCGATATATTTAGCTACATAATCGTAAAATTCTCTGCGCGGTCTAATTTCACCGACAATGCTTGATTGTGGGTCATCATTGCCCAGCACGGATACTTCCAATTCCCGCGCATTGATGCCTTGTTCGACGACGATCCGCCGGTCAAACTTTGCAGCTTCGTCAATGCCGGTTATTAATTCCCCCCGATCCTTGCAGCGACTGATGCCCACGCTTGAGCCTAAATTGGCCGGTTTGGTGAAAACGGGATAATCCAGGTTGGCCTCGATGTCTTCCAAAATTTCCAAAGGCCGCCTGAACCATTCGCCGGCTTTGACCAGCAGCCAGGGCAGGATGGGAATTTGATTGGCCATCATCGTGTATTTGAAGATCGCTTTATCCATGCCTACGGCCGAACCAACAACGCCGGCTCCAACATAAGGTAATCCGGCCAGCTCTAAAAAACCTTGCACTGTGCCGTCTTCACCATAAGGGCCATGTAGAACGGGAATAACAACATCCAATTCAGTAACGATGGAAAGGGTGGACGGCTCGCTTTCCCTCGCCTCCAGTTGTAAAAGAGCCGAAGATTGGGGTTCAGGCAGCAATGTGGCTTGTGGCAGATTCAAATCCTTTTCAGTTTCTGCGGCTTCCAGTGCTGCTAAAACATTGCCTGTCACCCAGCGACCGGAAGGCGTGATGCCGATGGGAACAATGTCATATTTCTCCGGATCAAGGGCGGAGATCACAGACTGGGCCGACATGAGAGAAACCTCGTGTTCGCCTGAACGACCACCAAGGATGACCCCAACTCGTATTTTTTCTTTCTTAAATTGAGAATTGCTATTTCCCATCATGTCCTTTGCCAGGTTTTAAACTCTGACCCGCTTTTTTCTTGCTTAATCCTTAAAATCCCAACCACCAACAAGCTCAACTTCTAATTCCATTTCAACGCCAAATTGCTCATTAACCGAGTTCCAGGCTTCGGCGATGAGCGCCCGAATGTCTTCTGAAGTGGTGTCTCCATCACTGACGAAGAAGTTGGCGTGTTTTTCTGAAATTCGCGCGTTGCCAACTTGATATCCCTTTAAACCGGCGTTTTCAATTAAATAACCGGCATAATAATTCTCAGGGTTCTTAAACATGGAACCCATGGAAGCGCCTCCGGGCTGGGTTTGTTTACGCTGGGCTGTAAATGCTCCAGCCCTGGCGGAAAGTACATCAACTGAATCGGGCGTTAACTGTAATTCGGCCGATAGAACAACGCGTCGTGTCCTTGATTTGTGCTGGTCTCGTTTTAGAACACTGTCTCGATAAGCATATTTCATTTCTTCGTTTGAATAGACACGTACACCTTGACCCGGATGCCAAATGGATGCTCCAAGTAAGATATTGCTCATATCTTCGCCATGAGCGCCGGCATTGCCTACAACAGCACCGCCAATAGTTCCAGGAACACCAATAGCCCACTCTAAACCGCTGAGTCCCTTCCCGATGCATTGACGTGCCAGGGAGGAAAGGTTCATCCCCGAATCCACATTGCAAACGATTCCCAGACCGTTATGGCGAAAGCTAACCGAGCGGGCGCGGTTTAAGATTACCAGGCCACTTATTCCACTGTCGGCGACGAGGATATTTGAGCCGCCACCAAGGATGAAATAAGGTATTTTTTGACGATAAGCTAGCTCCACCGCTCTCTGAAGCTCATAAGCGTTGGACACTGATAAGAACATCTCTGCCGGGCCTCCAACACGGGCAGATGTGTATCGCGCGAGAGGCTCGTTAACCTTCACTGTTTCGCCAAATTCTTCCCGGAAATGTTCGCGGGTCATTTCGCTTACTGCTGTTTTTACTTTCATTCTTTCGCCATATCCTTGTTTCTGTTATCGGCAACAATTATGGGTGAAATGTTTGCACCCTCTTTTGTAAGGCTTCTTGTAAACCAACTCCGACTTGATTGCCGTCACCGGCGCCAAGTGTAAATACGACATCATCAGGACGAATACGATCCAATAAATAACGAATAGCCTCTTCTTTTTCTCCAACATGAACAGCGGAAGGATGATTCATTGATTGGACGACGGCCGCGCTGTCCAGGCCCAATGTATTCGTTTCTCGACTTTTATAGATGTCCAGGGCAATAACCCGGTCCGCATCATTGAAGCTATCAGCAAATTGATCGAGCATGAGTTTCGTCCGGCTGTAGGTATGTGGTTGCCAGACTGCCCAAAGTTGCCGGTTGGGGTAACGTTGCCTGGCTGCGGCCAATGTTGCCCTAATCTCCGTGGGGTGGTGGGCATAATCATCAATGATGGTCACACCACCTACTTCACCGGTCACCTGGAAACGGCGGCCGACCCCGCCAAAACTAGCCAATGCTTTACAAATCTGCGCAAAATCAATATCCAATTCACAAACAATTGCGATTGCAGCCAGCGCATTTCGGGCATTATGCAGCCCGGGGACCCGAAGTCGCACAAGGCCCAAGGTTTCTGAATCTCGTTGAACAAGGAAATCAATTCCACCGAGTTGATTTGGTCTCAGGTCTACGGCCTGGAATGTAAATGCGTTCTCCTCGTTTTGTGGAATGCCATAGCTAATAATCTTTACGTCTTTAAACTGCAATGATTTGAGAAGTTTTGCCGTCCCTTGATCATCTCCACTGATCACCAGGGCGCCTTTTGGGGGCAGTAATTTAGCGAATCGCAGGAATGCATCCTCATATTCTGTCGAAGTTGGGAATATGTCGGGATGATCGTGTTCTATGTTTGTAATGACAGCGAGATTAGTCTTCAGGCCTAAAAACATGTAATCGTACTCGTCTGCCTCAATGACGAAGTAAGAGCTTTGCCCGGCACGGCCGTTGACATCCCAACCGGACAAAACCCCGCCAAGTATGACTGTGGGATCGTGCCCTGTTTCCAGTAAAATGTGGGCGATCATGCCGGTGGTTGTGGTCTTGCCATGCGAGCCGGCAACAGCGATTCCAAAGGAGCTTTCCATCAGATAGCTGAGAAAATCAGCCCGTTTTAAAATAGGGATGTTCGCATGTTGGGCGGCCATTATCTCAGGGTTGCTTTCCGGTATGGCTGAAGAAATGACAATAGCGTCTACGCCTTTAACGTGATCTGCATCGTGTCCAATATATACGGTAGCACCCGCTTCTCTTAAAGATTTTGTTTGTTCATTGTCTTCCTTATCCGAGCCGGAAACGGCATAACCGCGTCCCAGGAGAACACGAGCGATGGCTGAGATACCAGACCCGCCAATACCGATAAGATGGAGATGCATTCCGCTCCGAAGAGTAAAGGTTTCCTTAGACATAAAAACTTAGAGCATCACAATCAGTACAAATAAAAACACTAAAACAAGTAATACAGGCAAAATATATGGATTGCTGGTCAGTAAGGGAATGGGAAGATATTGGCTGATAGCATCGACCTGCTCAGTTCGGATCAGAATTTCAGTTGGAAAGGGATATGGAGCGGGCGTTGTAAACACCCATCCTTCGTTGGTCAATCGATTCTGTAAAAATGCAATAAGCGTACCAATGGTGAGAAAGCCGTTGGCGGCTCCAACAAGTAAAGCCAGGATTTTGTCCTCAACATTGTCGCGAATTCTTAATTTCCCGGCGATCCGCGGACCGGCCACAGTTGGCCCGGCATAGCTAAAAAAGGCAATGGTTAGATGGATAGCCGTCAGAATCATGATTTGTCGCCGCCAAATCTCATCTGTAAATTCTCCATCAAGATATCCCAAAGCCCCGAAGAGAAATGGCGAAAATTGGTTGATGGTGAACAATGATAGAATGAGACCGGCGGTTGCGATGACAGCGCGGGTCCAGCCACGCTGCATATCAACAACAGCGAAAAAACCAACCATTATCCATAAAGTCGTAACCAAACCAATCATGATGCCTTTCCCTCTGCAATTGTTTTGATAAATTCAGCTAGTTGGGCCGTCGCCTCCGGTTTATCTAATGCCTTAGCCGCTTTACTCATCGCAGCGAGTTTCCTTTCATTATTTAGCAATGAAGAAACGGCCGGAAGGAATTCAGTAGCCAGGTTTTCATCCCTGAGTTGTAAGGCTGCGCCCCGCTCTGTTAAGTAATCTGCATTGACTTTTTGATAACGCCAGGCAAAGGTCAGTGGGATTAAAATCGCCGGCAATCCGAACGCTGGACTTTCACCCAACATGCTTGCTCCAGCCCGGGCAACGACAAGATCGGCAGCCTGGAAAGCCGGCCCCATTTCTTCGTGTAAGTAAGGGAATGGGCGGTAAAATTGTTTCTGTGCCAGCGATAATGTATTGGTAAAGTTTTGAACCTCTGGCCAGGTTAAGTTGCCACTGATGTGGATGACTTGAGCAAATGCCAATAGCTCATTCAGAGAGGCCATCAAAGCACGGTTTATGTTCAAGGCGCCTCTGCTGCCACCAAAAACGAAAAGGGTAGGACGACCGTCTTGCAAGTCAAATACACGCAACGCCTCCGATTTTGCTAAGTTGACTGCTGCACGTATCTCCGGTCGAACAGGGTATCCTGTAACGACCATTTTTTCTTCTTCCACAAATTCACGTGAGTATGGTGTGGTGCAGGCAATCTTTTTAGCTAATGGTAAGGCGAAGCGAATGCTGGCGCCCGGTTCAACATCCGGAAGATATATCCCAATAGGAATGCGATGCAGCTTCGCGGCAATAGCGACAGGCGAAGACATGTATCCACCAGTCATGAACATGACATCCGGTTGGAAGCGGCGAATGAGGCGAGACGCAGATCCGATGCTCCCAATTAGTTTGGCAGCATTGCGCAGTGAGGTATGGAGCGGAACGCCGACGATCGCACCACCACGAATTGTCTCCAAATGGATACCAGCGGCAGGGATCAAGGTTTCTTCCATTTCACCTGTGGTTCCGATCCACAGCACTTGACGGCGCTGTAAGCCGCCTTTTTCCAATTCGGAGACGGCCGCCAGCGCGGGATAAATTCCACCTCCGGTTCCACCTGCACATACCAACAGTTTCATTGTACTGGACAGACTGACCGGTGTTGCATTAATTTTTAGCGCACCGATTTGAGTCATTAGAATCTATAACCTCATGCCTTATTCCTACGGTTCGATTTTTTGGGCTGGGGCTGCCTGGCTAAGCTGTCGTCCCTTGAAATATTCAACAGAATACCTGCGCCAACGATTGATACTGCAAATGCCGAACCTCCATAGCTTATAAAAGGAAGGGGAATACCCGTAAAAGGGATGACGGCGGTGATCACGGCAATATTCAGCATTGCCTGATACCCCAGCCAGCAGGTAATGCCAATGGCTAATAGAGCGCCATATCCGTCCCTGGCCCTGGAGGCAGCCAGAAAACCGCGCCAAATTAAAAGAGCCGTGATGCCTATGACAGTCAATCATCCGATGAAACCAAATTCTTCTCCAAGAATTGCAAAAGCACCGTCTGTGTGAGCGGCCGGCAAGGGAACGAATTTCTGGATGCTGTTGCCGGGACCAACACCCCACCAACCACCCCGTCCCAGGGCGGCAAGCGTTTGTTCAATTTGATATCCGGCCTCAGCCGGGTTGCTCAACCCTTGCCGGTATAATTCCCAGCGGTGGGTTGCATGGGGAAAGAAGGCCACAAGCAGGGCAAAAACTGCACCACCAATGATGATCGCCAATAGAAATTGACGCCAATCTGCGCCGGCAATGAAGAACAAGGTAAAGCTGACCATGGCGATTAATGCGGCGGTGCTTAAATCCGGCTCTTGAACAATCAATCCACATACAATGCCCACGATCAAAGAAAATGGGACCAGTCCATAGGTTACCATCTTAATACGCTCTCCCTTGCTTGAGAGCCAGTGGGAGATGTATAAAATGGTAGCTAACTTGGCCACTTCTGCCGGCTGGTAGGAACCACCCAAAAGCCCACGTTGAGCGCCAAGAGATGCTTCACCAAAGGTTAATGTGGCGATGATGCCAACTAATGAAGCTAAAATGAAGATGACCGAAAATCGACGAAAAAAGTGATAATCAAAGGACATGACAATCACGAACCCAATCAAGCCTAACAGTAAGGCTGCTAATTGGCGGCGGATGTAATATCCGGAATCCCCCCTCCATTGCAAACCGATATCAAAAGTGGTGCTGAAAACCGTAAGCAAGCCAATGATGATCAGTCCGGCAATGGCTAATAACAGCCAGTAATCAAAGTGGAATTTAAGTTTGGGCGTGATTTGTCCGCGACTCTTTCTTGGAATTTTCATGGTCGTCATATCAGCTGCTCCTGGACTTGCGTACAATTATCTCTTTTTGTTTTCTGACTAACGATCTAAAGTGGCGGCCACGTTCTGCGAAATCGGTGTAAGCATCATAACTTGTGCCTCCTGGCGACAATAAAACGAGATCGCCTGGCTTGGCAGTTTGAACGGCCATTTTTACAGCCTTTTCTAAATTTCCGGCTTGTAAGATTGTTACAGGTTTTCGATTAACGGGTTTATTTTCAGCCAGCTTTTCATCCAGCCGTTCGCTCAGATCGCCAAATAAAATGATGGTTGAAACGTTTTCATGAACAGAGCGCGCCCAGGCATCCCATTCCATGTTCTTATCTTTCCCACCGGCAAGGAGAATGAGTGGTTCATCATATGAGTAGATGGCAGCCATCGCTCGCTCCGGAGCAGTTGCGATGGAATCATTGATGAAGGTGACGCCATTGAGCCTGTCAACAAACTCCAGGCGATGCTCTACGCCATAAAAATTTCTGATGGCTTCAACCATGGCCGCGATTGAAATGCCGGCCGAGTCGGCCAGCGCGACGGCTGCACAAACATTGAGCAGGTTATGGTCACCACGTAAGTTGATGTCTTCAATAGAGCAGACAGGTAGAGCGGCTTTGGAATACCTACTCAACCAAATTTGATTTTTCTCTACATAAGCTCCATCGTTAACTGGACGTTTTATGCTGAAAAGTCGCAGCCGGCCGCGCACAATGGGAGCGAGGGACATCGCGCCCTGATCATCGGCCGATAAGACAGCAATGTCGTTTTCGTTTTGAAAGCGCAATATGTTGGCTTTGGCCTGGCGATAATTTTCCATCGTCTTATGACGGTCCAAATGGTTAGGTGTTAAATTTAGGACCGCTGCAATCGGCGGGCTGTGCTGCCAAATTTCTAATTGGAAGCTGGAAAGTTCTTGCACAACGAGATCGCCGGGGTGAATATTGTCGAGTTCTGAAATTAACGGGCGGCCAATATTGCCACCAATCCAGGTCTCTCGACCGGAAGCCTTGCCCATAGCTCCGGTAAGGGCTGTGGTTGTGGTTTTGCCGGCCGATCCGGTGATACCAATGGTTAAAGCAGGCGATCGCCGGCTAAATTCTTGAGAATCATTTATGATGGTGATCCCTTGAGCGCGGGCAGCCTGAACCAGCGGGATGTCCGTTGGAACTCCGCCGCTGATTGCTAAGATGTCTGTGCCTTCTAATAAACTCATCGGATGTTCACTCAATACGAAATTGATTTCTAAATCTTCTAATTCCTCAATGCCCGGTTTCAATTGATCTCTACTACCCAGGTCGGAAATCGTCACACTTGCTCCGGATTGATTGGCAAAGCGAGCCAACGCAATTCCTTGTCTTGCCAGACCAAGGATGACAAGTTTTTTTCCGGCGAAGTCAGTCATCTACCCTCATTCTGCCCTATTCCTTACTAGATTAACGCCAATGAAATGCCAATCATGGCCGACAAGATAGCCACTAACCACCATCTCTGAACAATCTGGGTTTCACTCCATCCGATGAGTTCAAAGTGATGGTGCAGTGGGGCCATTTTGAACAATCTTTTTCCATTCGTTGCTTTGAAATACAACACCTGGAGGGTCGTCGACAACATTGAGGCGATTGGAACCAGGGCAATAATTGGCAGAATCAACCATTGATTGGTCATCAGCGCCACGACCCCAAGCGCGCCACCTAACGCTTGCGAACCGACATCACCCATAAACATTTGAGCCGGCTTGGCGTTGTACCATAAGAAAGCGAAGCAGGCGCCAACGGTGACAAATGAAAAAGTCACTAAAAACTGCTGGCCTTGCAATAAGGCGATCACACCATAAGCCATAAAAGCTGTTGCCGCGATGATTCCCGCCAGACCATCCAATCCATCCGTAATATTCACAGCGTTGGCCGAACCGGCAATGACAATGACGGCAAGGGGCAAGTAAAGCAATCCAATATCAAATAAGAATGGAACGGTCGGCACTGCCATGTATCCGTGTCGATCATTGACGAACCAGTAGAGAAGGGCGGCGGCGATGAGTGCAATTAATAATTGGAACCAAATTTTGACACGTGCTTGCATTCCTTCTCCTGGGCGTAAACGGAATCCTTGATAATCATCAATGCCGCCTAAAATGGAATAGGCGATCATCACACCCAGGGGGATGGCAATACTTTCAGCAATATCGCGGGCCTGCACAATTTGCACAATGTTGACGATAATGCTCACTAAAATAACCCAGCCGACGATAAGGGTTCCACCCATTGCCGGGGTGCCCATCTTACCCAGGTGGGTTTCCGGTCCGTCAACACGGATTTGCGCCCCTAAATTCATGCGTCGCATCAACTCAATCAAGGGGCTGCCCCAGATGCTGGCCATAACAAAGGTGAAAGCGCCCAACGTCAGTGCAAATGCCATTAGACATCCCTTCCTAATGAAGTGACAATGCGATCCATGCGCATACCGTATGAGCCTTTGATCAGGATGACGTCTTTTTCACAAATCATGTCCTCTAAAATAGGAGTCGCTTCCGTAGCTTCCTCTACCCAATAAACATGGTGTTCATCCATTCCTACTTTTTTCGCTTCGTCAGCAATCATGTGCGCGCGTGGACCGATGGCGATTAATATTTGGGCAACATCGGCCGCTCGTCGGCCAATGAGTCGATGAGACTTTTCTTCGACCAACCCTAGTTCCAACATGTCGCCAAGCACCGCTATTTTTCGACCTTCTAATTCTTCTAAAAGATTTAATGCTGCCAGGGCGGAGTCCGGGCTGGAATTATAAGTATCATCAATAATGACTGACTGGTCAGGACCGGAAACGGCGACCAAACGAAATTCAGCCAGATTTGTTTCACTCAGGCCGGTGACGATCTCTTCCCAGGAAAGATCTTCTACCAGGCCAACAGCCGTGGCTCGCAGGGCAGTATGCACACTATGGCGACCCAGCATCGGAATATTCATCGTCAGTTCTTCCCGACCATGATGAATGGTGAAGCGAATGCCGCTTAACCCCATAGAACGAATTTGGTCAGCCCATAAATCGGCTTCATGATTTAACCCGTAAGTGAAAATCCGCGCCCTGGTATACTGTGCCATTTCTATCACCCGATGGTCATCCCAATTTAATATGGCAACGCCATCACCAGGCAGCGCTTCAACTAACTCACGTTTAGCAGCCACAATCGCTTCCATTGAGCCGGCCCGTTCTAAATGGACAGGTCCGATCATGGTCACAACGCCAACGGAAGGCTCTGTTATCTCACATAGACGAGCGATTTCTCCTGGCGTGTACATACCCATTTCCAAAACAGCTCGTTCATGCGCTTCATTCAAATCAAATAGTGCCGGTGGCAAGCCAAGC
Source organism: Anaerolineae bacterium (assembly GCA_028277515.1). The sequence goes on along the minus strand of JANQGC010000234.1, from coordinate 49,509 downwards.
ACGCTGTTGCGATTGCCCGGTGATTTGAATGTGTTAAATCGTTGAGATAAAACATTTGATGTTAATTCTTTGGTTGATGATTTTCCTACACTACCCGTGATACCAATCACCCGTACATCAAACTTCTCTCGCCACAATTTTGCAGCTTTATGTAATGCTTCAACGCTATCATTTACCAGGAGGCAGAGTGGCAGGGACCCGTCCCAACTGGTAATATCGAATGTACGTTTATCTCGAAGATCTATCGCGACACATCCATAATCGGCCGGTTGTTCAACTATGGCAGCAATCGCGCCTCTAGCAAAGGCATCTTGAACGAAGGTGTGGCCATCAACCCTCTCTCCAACCAGGGCTACAAACAAAGAACCTTGCTCAGCTTCCCGGCTGTCAACGACGACAGATGACAAAGCCGGCTCATCGCCGGTTGCTGAATAAGGAGACAGGGCCTGCCAAAAGTGCCCTAGGGTAGGGGCGCTCATTTTAATCAGGTCCCCTTGCGGCCAATAAATCACCATCAAAACGAACAGAATCGGGGGGAATATCCAATAAAACGACCAACTCTCTGGCCAACGCAGAAAAAGTAGGTGCGGCCGTTTGTGATCCCCAGGGAATATCCGGCCGATCAAGTTTCACATAGACAACAATTTCCGGATCATCAGCGGGTATATAGCCGGCAAAAGTACCAATGACCGCATCAGGAAGATAAATTCCGTTCTCAGCAATTTGGGCAGTTCCTGTTTTCCCGGCAACCGTGTAACCGGGAACAACGGCTTGAGGGATGGCGCGGTTCAAAGCTATTGTAGCCATTGCTGTGACTTGCTCGGCGGCCTCCTTACTTACTGGCTGGCTCAACGGGTTTGGCTTGTGGACAAAAACGCTGCCGTTGCGATGGATTTCTTGAACCACATAGGGCTGCATCATCACCCCATCATTGGCTAAAGCTGAAATAGCAGTCACCATTTGTAGCGGGGTTATGGCCAAACTTTGACCATATGAATTAGTGGCTAAAAAGGATTCTTCCCAAAGCGGATCACCTGGTAGGGGCATAAGTCCGCCAGCTTCAGATAAGATGTCAATGCCGGTCGGGTGGCCAAATCCAAAACTTTGCAAGTAATCATAAAACGTATCTGTGCCCATCCATTGGGCCAGTGTTGCAGCGCCAACATTGAGTGATTGGCCAAGCAGGGTTGTCATGTCGACAACCCCATGGGCCTGACGATCCCAATTAACGGTTTTGTGCCCACCTACATATAGCTCACCGGTGTCCACATAGGTGCTTTCAGGCGTTACAATTCCCGCATCTAATGCTGAGGCCATAGTGATCAGTTTAATGACCGAGCCGGGTTCAAACTGTTTACTAACGATTGGGTTTTGCAGTTGCTCAGAATCGATTTTGTAATAGTAATAGGGATCAAAATTAGGCTCGCTGGCCATGGCGAGAATGGCTCCAGTTTTAGGATCCATGACAATAATCTCACCACTAACCGCACCATAATTTTCGAGCGCACTTCGTAGATGTTCTTCAACCAGGAACTGAACGGTGCGATCAATGGTCAAGACGAGATCGGCTCCTTTATTCGGGTTTGCCTCTTCCGGTGGAATAAGCGGTGAGACGGATTCGAGGCGCTGGGCAGCCACGCCGGCCAACTCACGATTATAATACCCTTCAATACCAGTTCGGCCGTTGCCATCCAAATCTACATAGCCAAGCGTATAACTCAGCAATTCACCTTGTGGATAAAATCGCCGGGGAAGCGGTTCTATTTGTAATCCATCATAGGGTATTTCTCGAATACTTTCGGCAATTTCTTGCGATACACGTCCGGCAATGACCACATATGGCCGATTAGATTGTAGCCTCGCTTTTAGTTGATAAACCTGCGCATCTTGTAAGATCGGTGCCAGAGACGAAGCGAGTTCTTGAGGCTCGATAACCATATCCGGTGATGCGCCGATTTGATAATCAGCACCATTGGCGGCAAGCGGTGCGCCATTGCGGTCGAAGATCATGCCGCGGATAGGTTTCTCGACGATTGGATAGACCCCTGGGGCATTATCGGCCAGTTCTTCGCCTTGTAATATTTGAAAACGAACCAGGCGAGCAACCAGGATGATGGTGAATAAGATCATACCTACCGCTACAATCCATAGTCTCCGCTTTTGCTCGTTATTCACCAGATTCTCCTTCCATTAAATCATTAATCGCAGATTTCACCGTCAGGAGTAGAGCATCTTGGAAGGACTCTAATGGCGGCGCATCTGTCTGATTTTTAATTTGCCTTTCTTCTGAGCTATCTGTCATTGTTGTAAAGGGAGGAATGACCAGATATTCAACATATATTGATTCGGCTCGAACAAATCCCAGCTTTTCTGCTTCTTCTTGTATTCTGGATAAAGATTGTGCTTCGGCGATTTCTCGTTCAATCTCTGAATTTTCTCTTTGAACAGTGTTGATTTCTGCGCGCAGTTCTTGAACCTGGCGGCCGACGGCAGCAATTTTACTGCTCTGGTTTAAGTAGATAACGCCTAGAAGAGCCATCACAAGCAAAATGAGACCCCATCCTACGGCCGCTTGTACTTCTGTCAGTTTGCGCAACTTGCGGGTGATCTCGCGGGTCTGACGGGATGAATTTGACATTGAACGTTGTATCTGCTCTTGAACCATTCGCCTTTCTTTATCCTAAGCCAGGTAACTTCTGATTCCTTGTTTAACCGATTTGTTCGTAAATATCCTTAGCAAGTGACAGTCACTTTATGACGCATATTGCCACTTGAATAATGACTAAAGTGACTGTCACATCACTTCACTAAATTCTCTCAGCGACTCGCAGCCGAGCGCTGCGGCTTCGCGGGTTAAAAGCTGTTTCTTCTGTTGTAGCCTTTACTGCTTTCCTCGTAATTAACTTTATAATCGTCTGCTTGTCACAGGTGCAGACCGGCTGCTGGGGAGGACAAACACAATCCCTCGATAGATCTCTAAAATAATTTTTCACAAACCGATCTTCCAATGAATGAAAGCTGATGACAGCTAAACGGCCGCCTGGCTTGAGCAATTTGATAGCTGATTGTAAGCCGCGCTGAAGTGCCTCCAATTCGCGATTCACTTCAATTCGCAGCGCCTGAAAAAGCTGCGTCGCGGGATGAATACGAGTTTTTCTTTTTGTGTTTTTTTCGATCAACTCGGCAAGCTGCCGGGTCGTTTCCAAAGGCCGGTTGGCGATGATTAACCTTGCTAAATGGCGGCTGTCGCGAACCTCACCATAATGACGAAAGATCTCAACTAGTTCAGACTCAGGTGAACGATTAACAATATCCGCGGCCGTTTCACCAAATGTTCGATCAAATCGCATGTCCAGGGGTCCTTCTTTTTGAAATGAAAAGCCGCGTTCTCCATTCGCTAATTGTCTTGATGACAAACCCAGATCCAGCAAGATGCCATTTACTTGATCAAAACCGGAAATCGGGGCCAGTTGGCCCATATCAGCATAGCTGGCATGTTGGTAAGTAATCCTCGGTTCATAATCAGCCAGCCTTTCCTGAGAAAACTTTATTGCTTCAATATCTCTGTCAAAGACCAGAATGCGTCCATCCGGTGCTGACGCTTCTAAAATCCCTAAAGCATGTCCTCCGGTCCCTAAAGTTCCATCAATGTAAAGTCCTTTTGGCTGAGGTTGTAATAGTTGTATTACTTGCTCAAATAGGACTGGAATGTGGATAATCTCGTCGTCCATATGGCTATAATAGGCCGGATAAGGATACTTTGTTAAAAAACAGGTTTGTTGTTAATGATCAAATACCCAGGTTTTCCCACCTTTCAATTTCATCACTATTCTCAATATCGTCCCGCACGGGTTCCCAGGCATCAACATTCCAAATTTCCAGGTAACTGTACATACCGATGATGACAGCCTCATTTTCCAACTTTGCAAAATGCCGGAGATTAGCCGGCAGCAGAATTCGACCTTGCCGGTCAGGTTCCAGGTCAATCGCGCCTGAAAAAACGCGTCGTCTAAAGGCACGTGTACTCGGATCTGTCAACGGTTTTTCGGCGATTTTATCGGCTAATTCCTGCCATCCGGCCAAAGTGAAGACCATCAAGTTGGCGTCAAAGCCACGAGTGACAACCAGGCCGGCAGCAAGCTCCCCGCGGAATTTCGCTGGCACTGTAAGCCGACCCTTATTGTCGATGGAGTGTGTGTATTCGCCTAAAAACATTATTACTGATGTGGAATTATAGACGATTTAGAACATTTGTTCCAATCGCCCCATTTTTACTAATAATTATAGGGTTTTTTCGCTATTTTCCCCCACTTTAACCCATTTTCCACCACAATTGGACAAAGTATACACTAAACACCCCATTCGGGAAAGGTGTAGATTTAAACTTTTAAGGTAATATTTTGAAGCGCTGGTAATTAAGACGGCAAACCATATTTTTCCCACTGTGGTACAATGGCCAATAATGGCTTTTTGAGGTTCTAATTTTGAATGATGAAATGGAACGATAGTAAAGAGAATGGATTGCTCAGGTCAGCCCTGCACTATAAATGGTGGTTGCCCTTTGGGGCTTTAATCATTATTGGGTTAGGCTTTTTGCTTTTCTGGGCAATCAGGCCGGAACAATCTCCTAGCTGGGTTGGATTTGGGGTCGCAGAAAATAGCGAAGGTGCTAAAACCTTATGGGATTGGATTTCATTGTCGTTCATTCCACTGACATTAGTGGGAGTTATTTGGTGGTGGATTCGTTCTATGAAACAAATTGAACAGCAGAAAGTGAATAGCCGGCATTTTCAACAATCAGTCCAAATATATATCGACCATATGATGGATTTGATGTTGGAACGTGGGTTGTGTGATTCGCAAGAGGGAGACAAAATCCGCATTATTGCTCGCGCTTTGACTTCAACCACGTTGCGGAATGTAAATAGTTCAGGAAAAGGGCAAATTGTTGAATTTTTATATAAATCCGGACTCCTAAAAATTCTTGATCCGGTTGTGGATTTGAGCGAACTGCAGCTAATAGGTACCGATTTACGAGAATACGACTTGATTGGAGCAAGTCTACAGCGAACGGATCTTCGACACGCTAACTTGCAGTCGGCCAATCTCAGCCGGGCTGATTTAAGAGCCGGCAGATTGAATAACTCACAAATGAATCGAGCAATTTTGCGAGGAAGTTATATGCGTGAGGCCGACCTGCGAGAAGCCACCTTGATGGAAGCGGATTTAAGTGAATCCACTTTAACCAAGGCATTGTTGGAAGAAGCCAACCTGTGCCAGGCAAATCTCGAAGGGGCTAATTTAAGTTTCGCGGACTTAACGAGAATTGATTTGAGCGGAGCGACACTACAAAACGCTAAACTCCGCGGGGCAAAGGTTTATAATGCAAACCTGCAGCGGGCTAATTTACGGATGGCCAATTTAAACAATGCTGATTTGGAAGGTGCACAATTAGACCGGGCCACGTTGGAAGGAGCAAATCTCAGCCACGTTTCATTTATTAATGCCACTTTACGAACTGCTTCCTTTGGCGGCGCTGTGATGAGTGATGTGCTCCTTACAGGGGCAGATTTGCGCAATGCAGATTTGAGTCTGGCAAACTTGCGAGGGGCGAAGATTAATGCCGCCAACCTGGCAGGGGCCAGCATGCGTGATGCTATTTTAGGCAGGGTGGATTTAAGTGGGGCGAACTTAAAGGATGCTGATTTAAGTAGAGCCAATTTGAGTTTAGCCAGTTTGCGGAGCGCCAAGTTTAACCGTGTTGTTATGGAAGATGCCGGATTAAGTGGAGCGGATTTGCGCGGTGTAGATTTAAGGGGGGCGAATGCCCGTGGCGCACTTTTCAGAGGCGCAATCCTAGGTGGGGCGGATCTGCGAGGCGCAAATCTGAGCATGGCCAATCTGCGCTGGGCAAACTTAAAGGATGCAAAATTGAAGGGTGCGGACTTAAGTGGCGCTGATTTGACGGATGCAGAAGTAAGTCAAGAGCAGTTGGCAAGTGTAAAATCTCTGGAAGGAGCGATTATGCCGGATGTATCCTCCCGCTCTCAATCCGGACGAATAGGAATGAATTTGGATTCTGAGAATCAGTCGTTAGAATCAACGATTGCAGCAGAGACGGCCAAGTTTGATTCATAAATAATCCTCTCATTTCCTAATTCCAATCTAGATCACTACGGTATGCCCAGTATTGCTGGGGTGGCTCGCCTAATTTTCGCAGGATTTCATCTGATCCGGAAACCAGGTTGAGGTTTAGCGCCGTTATATTTGACTTTAAATGATCCATAGTTGTTGCACCGCTGAGTACGACATCAGACCAGGGCTGCTGGATGACGATAGCGAGGGCAAGCGCATCGATCGTGGTGCGATTGTCCTCAGCTATTTTGCTCAAGATTGTTTTTTTGAATGCAAAGGACGGGTCTTGATTGCGGTCTGTTAACCGGCCGTTGGCTAATGCCTCTTTAACGATGATGCCCATCCCGGCTTGGCCGGCTTCATCCAATGCCGGGCCGGCCTCTTGAGCCAGGATATTCCATGTTGCTTGAACCGTGGAAAATAACATTTCACCGTTAAATCGAACCATCATTGCTTTGCGTAAAGTTTCCGCTTGCTTAGGCCCGCTCAATGAAAGACCGATTCCCAATCCATTTTCCTTTAACCGGGCTAATTCCGATAGTACCTCCTGGTTGCCCAAGACCCCACTGTCTATTGTGGCAGAATGAATCTGGTATAAGTCCAGGTAGGGTTGCAGCAATGAACGGCTTTCTTGCCACTGCCGCTTTAATACTCGCAAGCTGTGTTCTTTGATTTCATGGTGTTCGGCTTTAACTTGCCAGTCGGCCGTATACGTATAGCCCCATTTTGAACCGACCGTTACAGATTGGACCGGTATTTTATTCTTGTTCAACCAGGTGGACAGGAATTGTTCTGCCCGGCCGTAAGAGCGTGCGGCATCAAAGTAGCGGATTCCGGCTTCCCATGCCGCATCTAAAATGGTGTGGGCATGCGCTTCCATTGTCTCAACATCATAGTTATGGTCTAAATCCTGGCCATGGCCGATATTGATGTAACCCGGTCGGCCGAGCGCAGCCAAACCTAATCCAATGGGGGTGATCATTAATCCACTATCACCAAGCGATTGTTGCTTCATTCTTATTCCTTTTCTTTTAATGCAGGGAGTACCGGTAAAGCTTTACTGGGCGGCCGTTCAAAGGTGGGCATTTGGGGCGGATTCTCTTCCAACAACTTTATGATTTCCGAAATGCTTCTTTGCAATTGAGCATCGACACCGGCGATATAATCTTGCGGTGTGTTGTCGATTTCGATGTCCGGATCTGTTCCATAATTCTCAACCTGCCAACCTACATCGGCAAACCAAAGTGAATATTCAGGTTGTGTTGTGACTGTTCCATCAACGAGCGGGTGGCGAGGATTGATGCCTATGACCCCGCCCCAGGTTCGTGTACCAATCAAAGGTCCCAGCCCCAGTTGTTTAAAACTATGGGAAAAAATATCACCATCTGAACCGGCGTATTCGTTTGTGAGAGTGACTATTGGACCCATAATTGATTCCCTGGGGTAAGGGCTTGGAGTTTCCGACCAACGGGATACGACATATGCGATACGCTTGCGGATCAATTTTTCTAATATCAATTGGGATACGAAGCCACCACCGTTGAATCGCACATCAATGATCATCCCCTCCCGTTCCATTTCTGCCAGAAAACCACGATGAAACTCGGCGTATCCTCGCGGACCCATATCCGGAATATGAATATAGCCGGCGCGTCCATCGGTTTCTTCATGAACCATACTGCGGTTGTTTTCCACCCACTCCCGATAGCGGCTTGCAGATTCATCCGGTAGCGTTTTTGCCGTAATCGATCGATAAGAATTGAGGCTGTCCCCATTGGCGGAGGAATGGGTCGCCATGGTCAGGGATACCTCCTGACCGGCTAAATCGACCAGGGCCATACCGGGTGTCAAGTTTTTGTTGAGCCGCCGGCCGTTGATAGCCAGCAAATAGTCGTTTTCAGATACATTATGACCTGGCCGATTGAGAGGAGAGCCGGTTTTTTCATCCCAGGCGTCACCATTAACAATATGAGTGATACGCCAGCGATCTGATTCGGAATTATAATCCAAATCAACGCCCAAGAACCCTTGCCGGTAGTTCGGTCCGGGCCGGTAATCCCCTCCAATTTCCAGGGTGTGGGAGGTTCCAAGTTCTCCCTGCATTTCACTGATTAAATCAGAAAATTCAGAGCGGCTGGCGATGCGCTCCAGGAGAGGTTCATACCGCTTATAAACGGCGAGCCAATCCACTTGAGCCATATCGCGGGTCCAAAATTGGTCCCTTTGCAATCGCCAGATTTCGCTGTACATCTGACTCCATTCCTGAGCGGGGATGACGGAGACTTTTACACGTGTTAAGTTCAACCACCCACTTTTTCGACTGGCGTTCTTTGAATTTTCCTCCGGTTTTGATCTTGCCTTTAAAGCCCTGAGCGCATTGCCGCTGCGATAGACGATGTTTGCTCCATCAGACGTGATGCGATAATTGGAAATCCCGCTAAGTAGTCGTTCCTCCTCTTGATTTTCAAAATCATAAATATAAATTGACCCTTTAGCTGGAGGAGTAGATGGAAACCAAGACTGATTGAGGGTTCCCTCCACCGGATATCGTGAATAAATCACTTTACCATCTTCTGTCCCGCGGATTCGGCCGTAAAGCGCCTCTCGCACCGGAAAAGCGATCATGCGATCGGTAATCCCTTCAAGGTCAATTTTTATTAGGCTGTCATTAGGTTTGTCATTGTTTTCACCATTTCGATCCTCATTCCCGTTATTCTTGGCCGAACGATTATCATTGCTCTTATCACCATTGGAATGTTTTAAAAGCACGTTTGAACGGGACATGAATGGGGAGGTCATATCTTTTTGCAAAGTAATCAGGTAAGGACGCATTCCTTGCGGAAAACTCAGATCAAAATGCATGTTGTCATATACCGGATCGAAATCCCTATAGGATAAAAAGTAAATGTATTTTCCTTGCGGATCAAAGGAAGGATCAACATCTTGCAGCAGGGGACTGGTTATCTGATGGGTTTCTCCGGTTTGAGCCTGCCATAATTTTAGGATTGAAATCTGTAGAGAAATGGGAACACTATAAACAACCCATTCGCCATCGGGAGACCAGTTAAATTCCATAATCCGGTTGGATTTCCCTTTATCTATCAACGCTAGACTCTTATTACTTAGATCAAGTTGGAATAATTCGTGGCGATGATTGCTAAAGATTATTTGCTCTTTTTGGGGGTTAACTTTTAATTCCACCGGACGGCCGATGTCTAAATCTTCAATGATTTCCGATTGCAATAGGCCATTTTCGTTTTGCTGTAAGAGCACAAAATTTTCTTCCCCTTTGGCGTCGGTGACGGCGATCAATCGTTTTCCATCATTGAGCCAGTTTAACAAGCGATAACGTGCTTCCTCCTCTCCATATTGGAGGACAGGACCTTCCCAGTTGCCAAAGCTGAAAGGTTTCCCCCGGCTGGTGATAGCAATTGAATGTCCTTTTGGATGAAGATCGTAATGTTCCAGGTAGCGGGATGCTGAAACAAATTTCCGACTTCGTTGTGTTTTGGAGGATTGAAAATCTATGTTTATTTTGTGATCAGAATCAGCCGCCGGATCAAAGATATATAAATCGGCACCTGCATGATACACAATTCGCCGGCCATCACTTTTCGCGTTTCGAGCATAATATGTGTCATGATTCGTATGTCGTTTTAAATCATTTCCCTCTAGTGTACAGGAATACAGGTTGGCAATCCCTTCATGATCGGAAAGGAAATAAATACGGCGGCCCAGCCACATAGGAGAATCGAGGTTGCCTTCCAAATCAATTAATGGCCGAAATTGCCTGTCACCGGATGAATCAATCCAGATTTGGCCGGCGGTTCCTCCACGATATCGTTTCCAATGCGCCGGGTCGTTATTGTTTCGGCCGATTACCATCTCCCCGTTTGGACCAAAAGATAAAGCCCGTGCCGGCCCGACATTGATTTGTTCCGGTACGTTTCCATTCACATCCAACGTGTATAAGAATAGCAGTTGTCCAAATGGCTGGCTTCCACTGTGGGCGAAAACAATATGGTTGTCATCTGCCCATCCGACTGGATGGCAACTGTAATTGCCGATGTAAGTCATCCGCTTTGAAGGACCACCATTTGCAGGCATAAGATAAATTTCAGGGCTGCCCTCTTCTTGGCCTGTGAAGGCTAAATGGGTTCCGTCAGGAGACAACACTGGCCATGATGCTTCCCCCTTATTTGCAGTAAGACGGCGTGCCAATCCGCCAGTGGCCCCTACTTCCCACAAATCATCCTCACATACAAACACGACTTTATTTTTATGAATCGATGGGTATCGGAAATAGCCGGAGGACATACGAACTTTCCTTTTCCTATAACAAAAAATATAAGATCTGATCAGATTGATAAATATTAGCAGCTGCGAAAAACTACTTTTATAGTGTAACCTGATGGGGATTCATTCAACAAACGAACGGCCGCATTGATCATGATTCTTAAACAAAAAGCCCCCTGGAACTTTCCAGGGAGCTTAAAATTTAATTTTTCGACCTTAAATGGTCCTTGACAAGTGACAGTCACTTTATTACTCGTATTGCCACTTAAATAATGACCAGAGTGACTGTCATACTACTTAGATTGTTTAGAAAATTAAAGATCAAACTGATTACCGGATTTAATCCTCGTATTTAAAAGAAACGCGCACACGGGCACGATATTCTACGATTTCCCCATCATCCAGGCGCATATCCAGCTTGCTAATTTCTGCAACGCGTAGATCGCGTAATGACTTATTTGCCATTTCCACCGCTTGCTTTGCAGCATGTTCCCAAGATTCTTCACTCGTTCCCACCAATTCAATTACCTTATATACACTCATTGAGATTTCTCCTTACTCAACTAATATGAATGTTCCGGTTCCTTTAACAGCATAACATAAAATACGACAGGTTGTCACTATTTATTTGGGAAATTACTGACGATCTGTTCATGAGAGGGAGAGATAATCTCTTCCCTTCAGGCGATGATCTATTTTCTGCCAGATTTCCTGTAAATGCCCTTCATATTGAACGTAGTTTAGATTATTTGTATCGATAGTTAGCACCGGGCTGTAAGTGAAGTTGGCCGCCCATTCATCATAAAGATTGTTAAGACGAGACAGGTAATCTTTGGAAATCGTTTTTTCGTAATGACGTCCTCGATGGGAAATGCGATTGCGAAGCGTCGAAACGGTGGCTTTCAAGTAGATGACTAAATCAGGGGGTTGAAGTAGTGTGGCCAAGGTATTGTACAGATCTAAATAACAGGCCCAATCTCGTTTGCTCATATCCCCTTGCTCAAAAAGATTGCGAGCAAAGATTTCTGCATCTTCATAAACACTGCGATCTTGAATGATTGGATTGGGCTGTTGGAGAAGTTTGTAGTGCTGTTGCAATCGGCGGGATAGAAAAAATATTTGTGATTGAAAAGCCCACCGGCGCATATCTTTATAAAAGTCGGAAAGATATGGATTTTCGGTTACCGCTTCAAAAACGGGTTCCCAACCAACATGGTGAGAAAGTAACTGTACGAGAGTAGATTTCCCTACACCAATGTTTCCAGCGACGGTGATGAAATATTTTGTCATAATGGGTGTCCAGATGGCTGAATAAACTCAAATTCACAACAAATTGTAGAAATAGATCCTGGCATTTGCCATTCGATTTGACTGGTCCTTGCAATTGATTATGCCGCACCAAAGAAGTGCCAATAAATGACGGCCGCGCTCAGAATGAAGCTTAGAATTAACACAACCAAATAAATTGGATTCTTGCGGAAATTACTTTTGTGACTGAAAACAATTCTGCCTAGAAAGGCACCTGGATAACCCCCAATAAGGGCCATGATATGGTGGGTAAGATTGGGAATCCGTCCCCCACTGCGCTTTGCTTGCAATTTATCAATGCCATATAACAGGAAAGCAATGGCACTGGCCGCAAACAACCAATTCCAATACCACCACCAGGTTGTTTGCAGATCAATGATTAAAAATAAAATAAACGTTAAGCCCAATCCAAGGGCGATGCTCCAGATAAATATACGCGACATTATGTCTCCTATTAAGGCAGATTGCCCGTGGGATTTTAGCATGAATGTTTTTCCTACCAAAGCGACCGCAAGACATCGCAAGTATTATAGGTTACAATCGCCCGGTTTTTTGCAGCGAACCATAAATTGAAGAAGAGGTATAATGGCAGACCAGATCCAAATTCAAAATTGCCCTGTTTGTGACAATGACGACATACACAAATTCCTTGAAATTGAGCAGGCTCCCGTCCATTGCAATTTGCTGTGGCCAAATCGTGCCCCGGCTTTGAGTGCGCCGAAGGGGGATATTTTTCTTGGTTTTTGCAACCGCTGCGGCCATGTTTTCAATATGGCTTTTGATTCTACCCTCATGGAATATAACCAGGCTTATGAAAATTCGCTTCATTTTTCACCCCGGTTCCAATCATATGCAGAGTCCCTGGCCGGTGGATTGGTTGAAAGACATAGCTTACGTGATAAGAAAATTGTGGAATTGGGGGCGGGACAAGGCGATTTTTTACGGTTGTTGTGTACGCTGGGATCTAATGAGGGTTGGGGCTTCGATGCGGCCTATGTGCCTTCCGATGATGATGAAAAAAATGGACAAGTGACATTCATACAGGATTTTGAATGGCGTAAGTATTTTGAACAAACGCCGGACATGGTTTGCTCCCGCCATGTATTGGAACACATTGAACATCCTAAACCGTTTATTGATGAAATTTGGGAAGCCATTGGCGATCGCGAAGAGACGTTGCTCTTTTTTGAAATGCCTAATATGGCGTATACATTAAGAGCGTTGGCCATTTGGGATATTATTTACGAGCATTGTGGTTATTACACGCCGCAATCTCTTTCTTATTTATTTAGCAGCAGTATGTTCAGGGTGGTGCATGTAAACGAGGTATATGCAGGCCAGTTTTTGACAATTGAAGCCACGCCCGCCGGATCGAATCAGTTGGAAAATCTAAACATAGATTCTGAATTGCGGGTGTTAAATGAGCAGGTCACATCTTTTGCCATTGAATATCGCAGCAAAGTGGCTTATTGGCAGCATGAATTGGAAAAGTGGGCTATGGAAGGAAAACGCGTCGTGGCCTGGGGGGCCGGCTCAAAAGGTGTTACTTTCCTAAACACGTTGCAAACGGCCGATCAAATCTCCTATATCGTAGATATTAATCCGCGAAAAAAAGGCATGTATGTCGTGGGCAGTGGGCAGGAAATTGTTGCCCCCGAGTTTTTGCGGGAATATAAACCGGATGTCATTATTTTGATGAACCCCGTCTATTTGGAAGAAATTAAAAGTATGGCATCAGAAATGGGATTGACGGCCGAATTTGTTGTTGCTTGAACCATTGCTAACGATAGACGGAAGCCACCGATCCGCGTAAATCCACGTATATGGGATGGAGGCAGCAAATGATTTCTCCTAATCGCACACCAACGCGCCTCTGGTACGCTTCAGTTAGTGGTTCTTCAGGAAAAACCTCATATATTTTTGTCCACCCTCGATCCCACATTTCCGCTTCAATGTTGTTGCCCAGAGTTTCCTTAATTTCAAACAAGTTTCGGCGAAAACCATCCAATAAGAAACGATTCAATCGTTTATCCCGCGCTTCACAATGAAAACCTAATTCCCAGCCATTTCGCCTTGGTGAACGCGAGACTTCATAGTGTAATCGTGGCTCACCATAGTGAAATTGGATAAGCCAACGATATGGTTGGCGAACCTGAATGCTTTGCAGCGCTTGCGGCAGCGTTGGTAAAACAACCTCAGGTAAAGTTTTCAGAAATTTTGCATGGGAAATTTGTGACATTTGGCATTTTCTAGGCTATCCGGTATGATGCGAATTGATAGTCATTGTCATTATATGCCACTTGTTTTTATACGCTAGGATTTCAATATTTGGTCGTGGTTATGACTGCAAAAAATCCTTATTTAGGTCGCTCGCAAATCGTTGTTGAATTAGCGGACTTATTGCTTGGTTTTTGCCTGAATCGACCCTCCGATATTGTACTCGATCCGGGGTGCGGCAAAGGTGAATTTTTGACCCAAGCTGACGAATGGCTCAATTGGCTGTCCGCGGTGACATCTGATCGCACACAGGAGTCGTTGTGGGGAATTGAACTGGATCAAGAAGCGATGCAAATAGCTGTTGAAAATGTGCCCCAGGCAAAAATCCTAAATCAGAATTTCTTCACTCGCGATCCGCAATCAATGCCAAGGTTTGACGCTATCGTAGGTTATCCCCCTTATGCTCCTACGCAACAAATCGGTCAAATAGAGTTGAACCAGCCGCGGCAATTATCTCTATTTCCGCAAAAGGATGCCAATCTGCCTGAATCTGAAAAGCTGCAAATCGTTTCACGGAAAATGTCTGAATCCTTGGGCAGTCGATCGGGTCTGTATGCTTACTATTTTCTGCAAAGCTACCAATTTTTAAAGGAAGGCGGTCGATTAGGATTTGTTGTACCCAATGGATGGCTTGATGTTGCCTACGGCGTTGAGCTTAAGCAGTTCTTGTTAGACCATTTTCGCATTTTGGCCATACTGGAGTCAAGCGTCGAGCGTTGGCTTCCTGAAGCCAGTGTAAACACCTGTTTGGTCATATTAGAAAAGTGTCACGTCATGCCTCGTCGCTTGAGTAACACCGTGCGCTTAATACGGTTGAGGCAGGATGTTAAACAACTCTATGGCCGGTTATCAGATTCCACGCAACGATTTGCCGCTGTGGAGGCGTTGGTTTCACAATTGATGTCCGGTTTTTCAATTGAAACAGAGGCATTTGGCATTCATACGGTGAACCAGGGTTCATTAAGAGCCGGGGGAAAATGGGGTAAGGCTTTACGTGCCCCGGCGGTGCATAGGCGTCACCGGAACCATCTCGAATTACATCAGCTTTCCCGCTGGGCTACCGTTCAAAGAGGATATACGACAGGGGCTAATGAATTCTTTTACTTAGATCGGAAAACCGCCGCAGAGTGGTCTATCGAATCAAGATTTACCAAGCCTTTATTAAAATCCCTTAGAGGGATTCTAAAACTGCATCTGAATGCGGGAGATTGTCGTCAATTATTATTGTTGATCAAGCCGGGAATGAATATTTCGGGTACGGCCGTTGAACAATATATTCATTGGGGTGAGGGGCAAGGTTTCCACCGGCGCCGAACCTGCGCGACACGAGCTACCTGGTATGAATTGCCGGGTCAAGAAGATGCACAATTGGTATTGGCCAAAGGGATTTGGCAGCGTCATTTTACCCTACTACTTGATGACAAAATTGCAATTGACCAACAGCTATACAAGGTTATTCCGGCTGAATCTGTTTCCATAGAAGCGGCGGCGGGATTGCTTAACAGTGCCTGGTTTGCGCTGCAAGTTGAATTGCACGGCCGGGTCAATCTCGGTAAAGGGCTATTATGGCTGGCAGCTTATGAATTGAATGAGATCCGACTGCCCGATCCGCGCCGCCTGAAATCTAAACATATGGAACAGTTGGAAATCGCATTTCAACAATTGGCCAAAAACCCGATGAAAGATCGCATGGATTTCAACCAGCCGCAGCGCAAGGAACTGGATAAAATTGTCTTTGATATTTTGGGTTTTTCAGATAGAGAACGGTCGGATGTGCTCGATTCCTTGGCTGAGCGTTTAAACAGCCGAAAAGTCAGGTCGCAAATGAGTGCGGGTGATTGAGAAAGGGGGACTTTTGGACGAAAAAGCTGAAAAATATCGCCTGGTCTTGCAAAAATTGGAGGCCCATTATGGACTTCCACAATGGCGGCAGCATTTAGAACCGGTTGACGAGCTGGTCTCCACTATCCTTTCCCAATCCACATCGGATATTAACCGGGATAAAGGGTTTAATGCCTTGAAGGACCGCTACCCGGATTGGGAAAGCGTCATACATGCACCGCCGGAAGAGGTGGTTGATACTATTCGCTCTGCGGGATTGGCCAATCAAAAAGGGCCTCGTATTCAAGAGGCCTTACGTTTCATTGAAGAGCAGGAGGGTTCAATAACACTAGATTTTCTTGCTGAAATGCCTTTGCCTGAGGCAAAAGATTGGCTGACCCAAATCAAGGGTATTGGTCCTAAAACGGCGGCGATCATTTTACTGTTTGCTTTCGGCCGTCCCGCTTTTCCGGTAGACACCCATGTTCATCGCGTCACTGGCCGGCTCGGTTTAATCGAACCGGGGACATCAGCTAATAAAGCGCACGATATTCTGGAGGCATTGGGTGACCCGGATACCTTTTACGCCATGCATCTAAACTTGATTCGTCATGGCCGGGAAATCTGTGTGGCTAGAAGGCCAAAGTGTGGCATTTGTTTTTTGCAGGAAGAATGTGACGCTTATCCAGTCGTTGAGTAGATTTCTCAACAGTCAGAATTGGATTATTCCAAGAAAACAGGTTCCCCAAGCGCAGGGGGCGGGTCTTTCTTTATGACGTCCCATAAAGCGTAAATTGTGGCCAGGGTTTCCCTGAATTCATACCAGCGCATCCCGCGATAGGGGCGCAAATCGGCCGCCACTCCCTGAGCTGCAACACCAAGACGGCGGCAGGTAAATATGGCGCGGGGGAGGTGAAAGTTTTGGGTCACAAGGGTGGCGCTTTCCAGTTGGAAAATGTCTTGCGCCCTATAGCAGGTATCATACGTTCGATTACCCCCATTGTCGGCCTGAATATCGTTTTCCGGAACACCCCGTTGAATGGCATAGGCTCTCATCGCCCCCGGCTCATCATAAAACTCATTTTCAGTGTGTCCACTCACGATAATTTTTTCTACTTTACCCTGTTCATAAAGGGTAATTGCTGTGTCCATACGATCGCGCAGAACAGAGCTTAAGCGGCCGTTGCGATACACGGCTGCGCCAAATACGATGGCCACATTATCTTCAGGGACTGAGTTCAGGGAATAAATTTTTTGCGAGTAATACCAAATCACAGACCTCCGCCAAATCAATGGGGAAAGCATGATCGCAAACAGCACCAGCATCGCCAGGAGACAGCCTTTTCTTGTTGGGCTATTCGTCGTTTGCTGCGTTGAAGCGTGTGAACTTATAATTGAATCTTCCATAATTTATGGTGGTAATCATATCCTTTATTAACCTTAGTGAATCCCAATACCAATAAGATGCTTAGATTGTTTTCAGCTAAAATTGTGAATTTTGAATAAAGTGACAGACACTTAAAAGTGGCCTGCTAGAGGTAATAAATTCATCAGATTGACTGTCACTTCTCAAAAAAGGAGAAATATAATGGGTCAGCAAAAAAAATTAATTGATTCTTTTGAGTCAACCAGGTGGTTGGTCAGTAAATTCGTGGAAGGGCTATCACATGAAGATAGTGTGGTAGCTCCTCCCTTCCGATCAAATTCATTTAACTGGGTACTAGGTCATATTCTTGTGAGCCGGGATAATGTCATTGCCTTGTTGAATCAAAATGAAGTGTTGAAGTCAGAGGAAAGAGAGTTGTATGATACAGGGTCGGATATCCTGAACCCATCCCATGCAGTTCATCTTGATAAACTTGTTCAACTCTTAGAGGAATCTCAAAATCAAATCGCACAGGGTTTAAATGCCGCTACGGATCAAGAGTTGGCTGCTTTGTTCAACGAAGAGCGGGGGCAGACAGTGGAAGATCGTATAAGTGGCTTACATTGGCACGAAACGTATCACCTGGGACAACTGGAAATTTTGCGCCAGGTTCATAGGGAGTTGGATCCATTCCCTTAAATATGGACAGCGTATTCTTTAATTCCCCATGACTTCGCATAGCCATGTTACTTATGGTTGGTGTATGTCCATCAGGTGATTAAGAGCCTCCGTGAAATTGAAGATCTTTCCACCAAATCCCGTTTGAAAACGCTGTGCGTCGGAAATATGTGCGAAACACAAGGTACTGGGAATACAACAAATACGTAGCTCACAACCAATTAAATAGGACGCTTGAAAGACATTGACCATATACCCATAGAGATAATCGCGAGCCAGGGCTGATTCTATATTGGATCGATTGGCAATAAGCATCAGCCCGCAATGGGGGCAGCAAGCTGAAGATTGGTTACCATCATCCATTTGAAGCACGATTTCAGTACGCTGGACAATTTTCCTGCCACACATTTTGCAATTAGGTGACGGGTTAGGATTTAGGGTGCTGGTTGTGATTCTCGTTGCCCCACCTCTAACTTTTTTCAATAAATTTTTTCCCGCAAGATAGTCAAGATCACGATGGACCGTCATGTGTGAAATATTCAAACGGCTTTGAATTTCCTTGATACTCAGCGTTCCTTCTTGCTCCAGCCAGGTTATGATTTGCTCGTGTCTTGCCGGTGGAATTGGCTTATTTTCTTTGGCCATTGTTGCACATTTATAAAAATTTCTGAATTTGTCGATTTTTTTGAAAGATAATAGAATGTGAATTATATCACAATGTAACAAAATATAACATGTGATTTACGAAAAAAGGAGAAAAGATGAAACGAATCCTTATACTTTCTTTGGTTATCTTCACGGTGATTTCAGTTGGTTGTTTATCACCAACTGAATCGGGGAATATTGAAGTGGATGATGTTTGGGGCAGAAGTTCTCCAAACGCCGCGCAAAATGGCGCAATTTACATGGTTATTTCCAACAATACCAACCGAGACGATCAACTTGTTGGGGCTATGACAGATGCTTGCGCGGCCGTTGAGGTGCATGAAATGGATATGGATGAAAATGGCGTTATGGTCATGGGTCAGGTTCCAGGAGGCATTATCGATCTTCCTGCCGGGGAAAGTGTGGAGTTTCAGGTTGGGGGTCTGCATGTAATGTGTATTGATAAACAGCTTGACTTTACGGCTGGTGAAACTTTCCCTGTGACTTTGGAATTCGCTAATGTGGAGGACATGGAGGTAATGGTCGAAATCCGTGACACTGCTGAAGGTGGTATGGACATGGAGGAAATGGATATGGATGACATGGGTGAAGAGGAGATGGATATGGATAGTGAATAGGTAATAATGGACAGTGATTCTAGCTTGAACAGCAAAAACCTATCGTAGATGAGAAGCCGGCAGTGTCAAAAGCAGCAATGATATTTTTACCGAGGAACAGATTGGGCACTCGTAATTGCCCTCAAGTAACTGTATAATATTTTTGGAAGAAGCCTGAAACTTTCAAGAAATTATTTGAATCGGAGGATTTTGATTTATGCAAGGGGTTAAACCTCGTGTGCTGGTGGGGAAGCCGGGCTTAGATGGGCATGACAGAGGAGCCAAAGTCATTGCCAGGGCGCTTCGTGATGCGGGTATGGAGGTTATCTATACCGGACTGCGGCAGACACCGGCGATGATTGTCAATGCGGCCATGCAAGAAGATGTTGATGCTATTGGCTTAAGCATTTTGTCTGGAGCGCATTTAACATTGGTTCCGCGCATCATGAATTTGTTATCCGAAAACGACATACAGGATGTTCCAGTATTTGTAGGGGGGATTATTCCTGACGATGATGTTCCCAAGCTTGAAGAGATTGGGGTCACGGCCGTCTTTGGCCCAGGTTCGAGTTTAGAGGAAATAACCAGTTTTATCTGGGAGTCCGTTGCACGTGTCTGATCTTCTGCCTCAGGTGCGGAAGGGTAATATCCGGGCCATTGCTCGCGTTATTACCTTAATAGAAAATAACTCGGAAGCTGCTCAAGAGGCTATTTCCTTTTTGTATCCATCAACCGGAAATGCTCATGTTGTTGGCGTGACCGGTCCGCCAGGTTCGGGAAAAAGCACCCTGGTGGCCGGATTGGCCAACCAGTTCAAAAAGGAAGGGGCGCGTATTGGCATTGTGGCTGTTGATCCCAGTAGCCCCTTCAGCGGGGGGGCTTTATTGGGTGATCGGGTGCGCATGCAGGACCTGGCAGCACAGGAAGGGGTCTTTATCCGCAGCATGGCCTCGCGGGGCAATTTAGGCGGCCTTGCACAAGCTACGATGGCTGCCATCCAGGTGTTGGACGCTGCCGGATATGATATTGTTCTTGTGGAAACCGTTGGGGCCGGCCAGGCGGAGGTTGAAATCGCTGGAACTGCACACACGATATTAGTGATTGAAGCGCCGGGCATGGGGGATGAGGTTCAATCCATTAAAGCCGGTATCTTAGAGATAGCCGATGATTTGGTCGTTAATAAGGCCGATAAACCAGGGGCATTACGAACGGTTAAAGCCCTGGAGATGATGCTGCATCTGGGGCCGAACGCCCCGGAAAGGCATCATGGACAGTTAATGGCTGTCGATGGAGGAGAAAAAGCAGCCGATGTTGGTTGGCAGGTCAAGGTTTTTCAAACGGTAGCCTCTGAGGGAAAAGGTGTCCCAGAATTAGCTCAGCGGGTACACAAACACCGTGAATTCCTAAAGCAAAGTGGGCAATGGGCGGATCGTGAAAAAAACCGCAGCCGAAAAGAAATTACCCAACTGTTGCAGAGACAGTTTATGACACTGTTCCTGGGTCTGGTTTCCAGCGATGATAGAGATGCTTTTGTAGATGCAGTAGCGGAGCGATCCTTAGATCCTTATTCGGCCGCTGATAAACTCTTTGAACAGGTAAAAACTCAAATAAGCAGTTAATGTAATATAAATGTGGATTGAAAATCCAAGAGGTTGTTATGTATGGCGACATAAAACTTTTTGCCGGGTCCGGTTGCCCGGAACTCGCTCAAAAAATTGCGAATTACATCGGTATTCCCGTAAGTACCTGGGATATCACCCAATTTCCAAATGAAAATATTTTTGTTCGGCTGCATGGCAGCGTCCGCGGCCAGGATGTTTATTTAGTTCAAAGTCATAGTGTTCCTTTGCATACAAACATCATGGAGATGCTCATTGCCATCGACTGCTTGCATCGAGACTCGGCCGGCCGCATCACGGTCGTTGTTCCTTATATGGCCTATTCCCAGAGTGATAAGAAAGATCAACCCCGCGTTCCAATCAGTGCCCGCTTGTTAGCGAATTTAATTGAAGTTGCAGGGGCTGATCGCTGGATGACGATTGACCTGCACAGTTCTCAAATTCAAGGGTTTTATCAAATTCCAGGAGACTCTTTGACTTCTTTTCACATCCTTACTAATTACTTTCGGGAAAAAAATCTAAATGGCGTTGTTGTTACCCCTGATCTTGGCTTTGCCAAAAGGGGGCGCAACTTTGCCGAAGCAGTCCATTTGCCCCTGGCATTTGTGGAGAAGCGGCGAGTGGGAAATCAGGGTAAGAGAGAAGCCTTAACCTTAATTGGTAATGTGCAAAACAAGGATGTCATTATTGTTGATGATATGATTGATACCGCTGGTTCGGTAAAACAAGCCATTGAACTGGTTAAGTCGAAAGGGGCAAAAGATGTTTATCTATCAATTGCTCATCCCGTTCTTTCTGATCCAGCCACGGAACGCCTATCCGTGTTGCCGATTAAGGAATTAGTTACGACAGATACATTGCCAATTCCACCACGAAAGATGCTTCCATTTTATACGGTTTTATCTGTGGATGAATTATTAGGAGAAGTTATTCTGCGCTCCCATGAAGGGCGAAGTGTAGGAGAGCTGTTTAATGAATGAGCCGCAAGCCGGCTCATTTTATAAGCTAACCTGGCGATGTTAATATTGGTCTAAGAGTTAGCAGGTAAACTAAGCGCTATGTTTAAAAAGCTTATTTCCAAAATTGTTGGCGATCCCAACCAGAAGATAATTGATGATCTAAAGCCCCTTGTTGAAGAAGTCGAAGCGCTGGAACCCCAATTGCAGGCCATGAGCGACGACCAGTTGCGGGCGATGACGGCCGATCTTCGAGAGCGTGCTCGCGATGGCGAAAGCCTGGATGATCTCATGATCGAAGCATATGCTTTGGTTCGGGAGGCTTCCGTACGCACGACTGGCTTGCGGCATTACGATGTGCAAATCATGGGCGGCATTTTGCTACACCGTGGGGATGTTGTTGAGATGCGCACGGGTGAGGGAAAGACTTTGGTGGCGACCTTGCCCCTTTTCCTCAACGCTCTAAGTGACGAGGGCGTACACCTGGTAACAGTTAATGAATACCTGGCCCGTCGTGATGGCGGCTGGATGGGTAAAATATTCAGTTTTCTGGGTTTAACAGTTGGTTGTATCGGTCCACAACAATTTTCTGCGCTTTATGAGTCTGATTATGTTAACCCTGGTGCAGAACTAGAAGATGAACGATTGGTCCATTGGCAGCCCAGTAACCGTAAGCAAGCTTATGAAGCGGATATTACTTATGGCATTAGCAGTGAATTTGGCTTTGACTACCTGCGGGACAATATGGCGACGAGCGCCGACAGGCTTGTGCAGCGTGAACTCCACTTTGCCATCATTGACGAAGTGGACAACGTTTTAATCGACGAAGCACGCACGCCATTGATTATTTCCGGGCCGGCGCCTCGTTCCGGTACGGAGTATAAACGATTTTCCGGCATCGTTCGTCGATTGCGTAAAAACTCGGCCGATGAAGATGATGATCCCAACGGCCATTATGATATTGATGAAAAGAGCCGCACTATCAGCCTGACCGATATGGGAATTGCTGAAATAGAGCGCCGTATCGAAGAAATTGATGAGCAAGCGGGCGACAGCTTATATGATCCCCGATTTTACGAGCTAACTTACTATCTTGACAATGCGCTGCGCGCCGAATACTTGTTCAAGAACAACGTGCATTATGTGATCAAGGATGGCGAAATCGTGATCGTCGACGATTTTACAGGTCGTTTGATGCCTGGCCGTCGCTATTCGGATGGCTTACATGAAGCCATTGAAGCCAAAGAAGGGGTTTCCATCAAACGGGAGACCATCACAGTCGCCACAATTACCTTGCAAAATTATTTTCGCCTGTATGAGAAGCTGGCCGGAATGACCGGTACGGCAATGACGGATGCCGAGGAGTTTGATGAGATTTATACTCTCGGCGTTACCCCATTGCCTACTAATGTACAGTACATCGTCGATACGGGATCGATGGGCCTCATTACTGAAAAGGAAAAAATTGAAGGGACCGAAGCAACTCGTTACTTATCTCCAGATTCCGAGGAGCCGGTTTACTTCAAACGAATTGACTTTAAAGACCAGATTTATGGTACTGATGAAGCCAAAGATCAGGCTATTCTAAGTGAAATAAAGCGCGTTAATGAGTCCGGCCGTCCAATTTTAGTGGGTACAACTTCCGTTGAACACTCGGAGTCGATTCATCGCACCTTGCAGAGAGAAAAAATCGCGCATAATGTCCTCAATGCCAAAATTCATCAATCTGAAGCCCTTGTCGTTGCCCAGGCCGGCCAGAAGGGGGCAGTCACAATCTCTACCAATATGGCCGGTCGCGGGACGGATATTCTATTAGGTGGTAACCCGGAAGGCCTGGCTGCTGAGATGGTGTCGGACACCTTGTTTGACCAGCGATTGTTAACCCAATTAGCGCAAATTTTAATGGCCGACGGCCAAGATGCGGCCAATGATTTTACGCGCCGCAATAAAAAATTAAGCGCAGATCTCGTTGATTGGTTAGCTAAACATAACGATGAAATTCAAGACGCGCTCCCGGAGGTCGAAAGATTAGGTATTGCTCGCTACGTGACACGCACGCTTTACCAATCTTATGATCTGGATTACAGTGATGCTGAAAAAATTGTTTTGATGATTCAAACCAATGATTTACAGCGTGCCCGGGAAAGGGTGTCAGATTTAGGGCGGGATGTCGCATTTATCGATCATGTCTTACGAGAATTTGAAACATTGGGCAGTTATGCTGCTGCGTTAAAAAATCGCCAATACTCTCCTGAACAAAAGGCGGAAGTTCTCTCTAAGGTTTTGGGGCAGCTCCTGTTCGAGCAACATTATAACGCGCGAGCCGCCTTGATCCGGGCCGTATTAGGCCAGGAGCCAGTAGAAGCCTCGGCAGTTGCTGAAAAGACTCCTGGATTGGGCGAAGATTTGATCCGCGATATTGAGAAACTCAGAAATGATGCTGAAGCCGATCGCGCCGAAATCTGGCAATTGGGAGGATTACATGTCATTGGATCAGAACGGCATGAATCACGGCGAATCGATAATCAGCTTCGCGGCCGTGCAGCGCGGCAGGGCGATCCGGGTTCCTCGCGGTTCTTCTTATCATTGGAAGATGACTTGATGCGTCGATTTGGCGGGGAAAGGCTAAAAGGCTTTATGTCCAGGACTAGCATTCCAGACGACATGCCCATCGAAAACAGCATGCTGGACAAAATCATCGAAAACTCGCAAGAACGGATTGAAGGTTACAATTTCGACATCCGCAAAAATGTCGTCGAGTATGATGATGTGATGAGCAAACAGCGTGAGGCTATTTACGGCCAACGGCGAGCCATTCTCTTAGGTGAAGCTGACGATCTGGATGAACAGATTTCAGATGCTTTTGAACTTGCAATTGAAGACCTGGTATCCCACTACGTCATTAATTATATAGGGTATGTCAGAGGTGAAATCGATCGCATCATTGCCGAATTCAGCACGGATGCTACGGATGTGGTCAATGTCACAGGTATTCTGCGCAATTTACGTGGATTATTACCCGATGTGGTGAAACTGGATCGGCAGGAATTGGAGGAGATGTCGACCGATGCAATCGCCGAGCGGCTCATGATTATTGCTTATGAGAATGAAGAAAGGGGTGACAATCTTTACCAACTGCTCCAGGCCATGGGCCGTTTCCTGCCTATTTTGCCCACAATTCCCAATTTATCTGTTTTGGCACGCCAGCGCTCCGGCCAGGTGCAAACAAGAGATAAGTGGCGAATTGAATATGTTGATCATGTGGCCGATCTCTTTAATAACTTTCTGGCCGAGCAGCTAGAAGATGAAGAACGTGAAAAAATTTGGGGTAAAGCTGAGGAAGAGATTTCTCAGGCTTTTAATCAATTCCGAACGGAGGGCTTGACGACCAAGTCGGCCGTTCCCCGACAAGAAAAATTTCACCGGCAGGTTCAACTAGCTCTACGTGACTTGTTGATGGACAGCTTATCCGCATTAGATGGTGAGCAATTAATCACTGCTTTGAACGATTATGCCGCCAGGCAGCAAGAAAAATGGCGCGAACGCATCGGTGATGAAGAATTTCAGAACTTCCAAAGGACATTATTGCTGTCGGCTATTGACAATGAATGGCGTGATTATCTGACCGCAATGGACGATTTGCGCCGTGAGATTGGGTTGGCTGCTCTCGGCCAACGTGATCCTAAGGTGGAGTATAAACGGCGCTCCTTTGAAATGTTCAAGAACATGCGCGAAAACATTGACAAAGCCGTGGCTGATCGCTTTTTCCGCCAGATCGCCAATCACATAGCGTTTGTGGAAAAACAGCAGGCGGAAGTTGCCTACAAACTGCAAGCTCAAAGTGCCGGCTATGAGGTAGTTTCACACGGGAAGGGAAAAAAGGGTGTGCGCCGGGCAGCTGCAAAAATCGGCCGGAATGATCCGTGCCCTTGCGGCAGTGGCAAGAAGTATAAACATTGCCACGGCCGTCGCGGGGGTAATAAGGGTAATAGCACCTCCAATGGAAGCTCTGTTGGTAGTTCAGCAGCTACTATGACAAAAAAGAAAAAGAAACGGAGAAGACGACGCTAAATGTATTAGAGAGAGACACGTTTATCGGGTGTCTCGTTTATTTTTGGCACTGTGGACAAAAATGAGTGCTACGCCCACCTAGTTTTATACGCTCAATCACACCACCGCAGCGATAACAATTTTCTCCTGTTCGTTGAAATACATTGAATGAATTTTGCATTTCTCCCTGGCTGCCGTCCGGATTGAAGAAGGTTGTAAAGCTGGCGCCTGTTTTTTCAATCCCTAATTTAAGCACCTCCTGGATGCCATGATGCAGAGCTTCAATTTCCGAATCTGTCAATGTGTCCGTGCGTCGAGTGGGGAGCAACCTGGCGTCAAATAATGCTTCATCTGCGTAGATGTTGCCAATGCCGGCGATGAAGCCCTGGTCCAACAACATAGGCTTTAGTATCCTTTTGCGATTTTCGAGTCGTTCCTTTAATATCTCAACGGTGAAAGATGGATCTAATGGCTCCGGTCCTAATTTTCCCAGCACATCTTGCGGATCGTTTACAAGGTAAACACGGCCAAATTTGCGCGTATCCCGGAAACGTAATTCTTCGCCGCTGTCTAATTCAAAGATGGTATGCGTATGTTTGTCATATGGAGGTGATGCCGGGACAACGCTAAGATGGCCGGACATACGCAAATGAATCAGCAGAGTTTCTTCATTTTCAAGTGAAAATACAAGAAATTTCGCCCGCCGTGTAACATCAAGAAATCGAAGGCCTGAGATGCGAAAACGAAACTCTTCCGTGTCAGGACGATCGATATGGTGTGGCCAATTTACCTTTATGCCCACGATTCTTTTACCCACCAATTGGGGTTTTAACATGCGAGCAGCAGATTCGACTTCCGGTAGTTCAGGCATTGATTAAAAAGTTCCCGCTATCGTAAAAGAGTTCATCGTCGACCCATATTTTGCCACCATCTCGCATATCGCAAATCATGTCCCAATGTATAGCGGATGTATTTTTGCTGCCTGTTTCCGGATAACCTCGGCCGAGCGCCATATGAATCGTCCCCCCGATTTTTTCGTCAAAGAGAATAGATTTGGTAAAGCGATCGATTCCCTTATTTGTGCCAATGGCGAATTCGCCCAAACGGCGCGCCCCTTCATCAGTATCCAAAGTCTTTAACAAAAACGCTTCATTTTTTTCCGCCTGGGCAGCAACAACTCTTCCATCTTCAAAACGAAGGTAAACCCCCATCACTTCCCGACCACCAACAATCGCCGGGTAGGAAAAACGAACCCAACCATTGACCGATTCTTCAACCGGAGCAGTAAAAATTTCTCCAGAGGGCATATTGCGTTTACCATCAGAGTTGATAAAGGTTCGTCCGGCTACAGACAGTTCCATTTCAATGTTTGGTCCCTCAACAACAACCTTTCCTTTGCCGGCCAGCCAATCCACCAGTTTTTGCTGCATTTCACTGATGGCCAACCATTCGGCAACCGGGTCATCTTTGTCGGTAAAACAGGCCTTGTAAACGAAATCTTCAAAATCTGCCAGGGACATATCCGCTTCTTGCGCATGGGCGTTGGTAGGGTAAAGTGTTCCCACCCAGCGCAAATCACCATCGGCCGCGCGCTGCATATAAGTTCCCAATAATTCACTTCTTGATGCCTGTACAATTTGCTGGCGCGATGGGTCAATATCGGAGAGTGCTCTGGTATTGTTTGTTCCTCGAATATTGATTAAGCAATCATAGTTTTCCAAGATGAATTTCATGGGTTCGTGAATGTATTGCAGTTGATCCTCACTGCTTTCCTGGTAGAAGATCTGATCCAGGCTTTCATCCCCAATTTGGATCATGGGATAGCCGCCGGCCCGGATAGCCTCCCGGTATGTTTCAGCAACAAGCGGTAGACTGGGAATAGTTCCAGTGATGAGAACCTTTTCTTGCGGTTGAATGTTGACACTATAATTGACAAGGAGTTTGGCCAATTTTTGAACGCGGGAATCCATTATCTTATTTACTCCTGAAAACTAGGCGATTTCTGATTCAGTACACTGTTACAATAATCATTTGCACAGAAATTTGACAACTCTACACTTGATATGTGGGCAAAAACCATTCAATAAAAGTTGTCAAATTTTAGGTAACACAATATTCAGATTGTGAAAAGAATGAAACCTATTATAACGAGAAAATCTGAGTTTGACTGGCACAAAGTCGCCATTTAAAATTAGCTTGAATGATGTACCCTGAAGATCGTGTATTGGTTGCCTTCGTGCCCCAGCCGCAAGATTTTGCATTGGCCAGGAATGAAGGATGGTACCGGGTTCCGCAAGCTCATGCGCCCAAAGGCTTACATTCTGAATATTTTGCGTTTTACTTCGGCCGTCGTTTCGGTGAAGAAAAGTGGGCGATTCACTACTTTGCTCAAAATCAAGGACATGAACTGGTAAGGCGGATAGAATTACTGCCTGAGCAAAAAAACCACCCCCGTGCCCAAGATTATTACTACAAAGTGCAATTGGGACCCATCATCAAGCGGGAAACCCCCATCTTGAGTTTACGCTGGCGCCGGGTGACCTTCATCCACACCACCTGGGATCGGTTCGTTGATGCTAGAGAAATCAATGATCTTTTTATTGAAGGCGGGCATTATGTCGACCGGCTTTACGCTACACTCAAGGAGCGTGGTCTTCAATCGGAACGAAATTATAAGGTGGCTGAAGGTAAAGCGCCTTATCGAGTCCCGCTGGTGCTCCCGTGCGTTAACGGTAGGGTTGAGATTCAAGAACAGCGCCTCCCGCAAAATGAAGCCGAGGTGCAGAAACTGGCCGGAGAGATTGTTGAAGAAGTAATCCAAAAGGGCGGCATTAGAAGCCATCGTAAGGATGAGGGGCTGGGAGCCTGATCATGGGCAACGTTGCGATTATTTATAATCCTTTGGCGGGACCTGGAAACCTGGCGGCCACCATGGAACAAATCGCAGCAAGATGGCAGCAGGGTGCGTGGGAAGTACTTCTCCAACCAACCAATGCCCCCGGCCATGCGACGATGTTAGCTGCACAGGCAGCCGATGCTGGTTTCTTGCTGGTTCTCGCGGCGGGTGGGGACGGTACGTTAGGTGAGGTGGTCAATGGCTTGGCCGGCAGCGATACGATCATGGGAATCCTGCCTGCGGGTACCGCTAATTCCTTTGCCCGTGAATTAGAAATGCCAATTCCTGGTTTTCTGGAAATGCAGGCCACAACCGTATTGCCGGAACCTTTTTCCTCCACTTTACAAGATAATAAACTACTCACGATTTCAGATGCATTAATGAGTGGTCGAGTGCAGCGCATGGACCTGGGTTGGACGAAAATTCCAGGAGGTAAAGGGCGTTATTGGATGTTATGGGCCAGTGTTGGTGCGGATGGATTTCTGATTCATGAATTGGAGCCAAGACCTAAATGGACCAAGAAGATCGGCCGGGCTGATTATGTATTAAGAGGTATCCCAATCCTGACCAGATTTTCGCATATTCATGCCCAGGTAGAAGTTGATGGGTATCGTTTTGAGGGTGATTATGTCCTGGCACTGATCAGCAACAGCCGCCGCTATGCAGGCGGGCTGATATCGCTGACGGAAACAGCGCAGCTTGATGATGGGTTGCTCGAAGTTTGGTTGTTTGGCGGCCAGGGTTTCCCCAGCATTTCGCGTCATGCTTTGCAGGCGCTGCGCGGCCAACATCTCAAGCAACCTGATACATTGCTGGTACATGGACGGCATGTCACTATCCGCACTGACCCGCCGGCTCCCTTACAAATGGACGGTGATCCGGCCGGCCGAACCCCGATTGAATGTGAAATTAAGCCTGCCATGCTGCATTTACTTGTGCCCGATTTTACTCCCAAGGACTTATTTCAACAGCCCGGCCAACCGTTTCCTTCTCTTGTTGAATAACCCTTATTAACATATTCTGTACGCTGTATTCAGGCGTAATACTCTTGCAATCTTTAAAATATTACGTAAACTTCAAGCATGGATAGGATCGATTTCCGTTCGGACACTGTCAGTTGGCCAACCCCTGCAATGAGAGAAGCGATGGTTACGGCCGAGGTTGGAGACGATGTGTATGGAGAGGATCCTACTGTCAATGCCCTGGAAGCACTGGCTGCACAAACGGTAGGAAAAGAAGCGGCGTTGTTTGTTGCCAGCGGCACGATGGGTAATGTCACAGGAATTTTAACCCATGCGAACCGCGGAGATCAGATGATTGTGGGGTATGATTCCCATGTCATGCTTTGGGAAACCGGCAGCGTATCATCATTAGGCGGCATTTTTCCAAAGGCTTTGTCGACAGATGACATCGGCCGAATGGATATTGATGCAATTATTTCCATTGTTAGCAGCGATGATGTCCATTGGCCGCGACACCGCTTGATCCATGTTGAGAATAGTTATGGCCAGCGTGGAGGGTATCCTATCCCGGTCGATTACTTCTCAGAGATAAAAAATGTGGCCGACCAATACGGATTGACAGTTCATATGGATGGTGCTCGGCTGTTTAATGCGACCACTGCTTTAGAAATTGAGCCGACGGAATTGACACAGTATGTTGATTCAGTCACTTTTTGCCTGAGCAAGGGGTTGTGCGCCCCTGTTGGTTCACTGTTGTGTGGTTCGCAAGAATTTATTTATCAGGCAAGACGAATAAGAAAGTCACTTGGTGGCGGCATGCGTCAAGCCGGAATCCTGGCCGCCGCGGGAATCCTATCCTTAAATGAAATGATTGGTCGCTTACCGGTGGATCATCAAAACGCGTACCGGTTGGCTGAGGGATTAGCGAAAATCTCCGGGGTTCGGGTCAATCCGCATAGAGTCAAAACTAATATTGTTTTTTTTGACCTGGCTGATGATGTTTCTTATTCCCCGAGCGAGATTGCTCAGCGCATGCGCCAAAAGGCGAATATTTGGCTTGGGTCAGAAGGGGCGCGCGGATTTCGGGCAGTGACTCATTATTGGATTTGTGAGCAAGATGTGGACCTGTTCCTGAATGTGATGGAGGATTCGCTCCACGGTTGAGCGGGAGAACTTAGAGCATGAGCAGCCTGATCGGACAAACCATCAATGACCGTTATCGCCTGGACTCGCTCTTGGGTGATGGCGGGATGGGTACCGTATTCCGCGCATTGGACCGTAATTTGGAACGCCAGGTAGCCATCAAGTTAATGCATGGTCATTTTGCCAGACAGCCGGAATTTCGCCTGCGCCTGATCCAGGAGGCGCAAACCGCAGCTAAGCTAGACCATCCATCCATTGTGCGAATTTATGATTTTGGTGATTCTGATCAGGGCTTATTTATTGCCATGGAATATGTGGATGGCGGTAGCTTGCGCGAGCATTTGGCCCGATTGCAGTCTATTGAGAAATTTTTACCATTTTCCCAGAGCATGCAAATTGGCATCCAGATTGCCGAAGCACTCGATTACGCCCACCAGCGCGGTGTTATCCACCGTGATGTGAAGCCGGGAAACATTATCTTAAAACGATTAGCCCATCCGGATGAATCGGATGAACAACCTTTTCGCGCGCTTTTAACAGATTTTGGCCTGGTCAAGCTGCAAGAAGGTTCGCCAATGACCCAAAGTGGGGCAACGGTTGGCACCCCCGCTTATATGTCGCCGGAACAGTGCGAAGGGACCGAGCTTGACGGTCGTTCCGATTTATATTCATTAGGTATTGTATTATACGAACTGGTAACCAATCGCCTGCCTTTTGCCTTTCAATCCCTGGCTGATGCGATTTCAACCCACCGCCGGGGTACGAGACCTGCACCCCCTAGCGAATATCGCGCTGACGCGCCTCCGTTAATTGACAGCCTGTTGGCTAAAGCATTGGCCAAATCCCCGGCCGACCGTTTTGCCAATGGCTATGAAATGGCCTCCGCACTACGCAGCGCACTGCTTTCCTTGGAAGGCGCCATAACCCGTGTAATGGTTCGCCAGGAACTAGACATTTTAGATAGGGTGGCCGATCCTCCACAGGGATTTGAGTTGTTAATCAATGCGCCCGGCCATGAGCCTAGCGTTCTTCCGCTGACCAATTCCGTTGTTACTGTGGGGCGAAACGCCGACAATGACGTGGTGCTGCCCGCAGAAGGGGTTTCGCGTCATCATGCCCGTTTGCAAGCAACCTCACTTGGTTGGGAGGTTTTAGACCTGGGTGGCGTCAATGGAACCTGGGTCGATGATCGCCGTTTGCGCGCCGAAGAACCAACACCTTTTGTGCCCGGTTCACGGGCTAAAGTTGGCCCTTATGAGCTGGTTCTTCGCGCCCCAGAAGTGAAGACTGAGGCGCTGGCGCTCACCGGCGCGGCCGCTTTAGGGGCCACCACAAGAGGCTTGCAGGAAGTAGCGGAGCCGGAGAGTAATCCCCAAGAGTCATTATCCATTTATAACGTCCAGGAAACGGTTACAGTTGATCCGGGAAGTGAAGCGGAAATTAAAGCTGAAGTTGTCAATCGCGGCACGATTGATGATCGCGTCAGTTTACGCGTTCAAGGAATTCCATCAAACTGGCTGACGACGCCTATTGGCTTTGTCACCGTTCCTGCCGGTGAGACGGTTGAATTATCCTTAGGGGTTCAACCACCCCGGGACCAGGGTACCCCAATAGGACGGCAGCGCGTACGATTGGAATTAATCTCCCAAAGAAATCCGGATATAGATGCTGTTGCCGGATTGAATTTGGTGGTGAACCCTTATTTTACATTCGCTGCAACGCTTGAACCGCAGCAGGTAAACATTCCGGATACCGTGACCGTTTCAGTACAAAATACGGGCAGTGCGCCGGGAAATTTCACTGTTGTTCCCCGTGACCCCAATAATGCCCTGGACTTCAGCGGTGAAAGAGGGCGGATTCCTCTGGAACCAAACCAAATTGCTCGTGTTGATCTTGGCATTCGGTCTAGAGAATCCAACTTTTTCGGTGGGAGTGAGGTTTTTCCCTATGAGGTTAATGTTGTTTCTCGTGCGGGTGGGCATCAGCAGTTAGAAGGAGAGGCAATATCGAGTAGCATGCTGCCAGTCTGGCTGCTTTATGCTTTGATATTTGTGTGTACCCTGGCCTGTGCCGCCCTGGCTATTGCGGCGGTCATCAATCGCGACCGTTGGTTTGGCCAGGCGCCAACGGCAACACTTTCATTGGCCGGAGCATTGGCGACACAAACGTCATCCGCTATGACCCAAACCGCAGTACTTATTCCTGGGACGGAGACCGCAACGGTTATTATTGATGAAACCGCGACCGTACAAACAGCGACGGCCATTGCCGATGCCCAAGAAACAGCAACCTCAGCAGCGAGCACGGCCGAATCGCAGGGCGACACGGATGGTGATGGCTTGAGCAACGCTCAAGAGGGCGTGATTGGGACCGATCCATTGAATCCTGATACGGATGCCGACCAATTAAGCGATGGTCAGGAAGTGCTCATCTATGGGACCAATCCCCTCAATGCTGACACCGATATGGACGGCTTTGGGGATGGTCAGGAAGTATTGGTGCTTGGCTCCGATCCACTTAATCCCAACGACCCGGTCAACCAGAACCCCCCCGGTCCTGGCCCCGGACCCGGTCCCATAACGTTGACACCTCCCAGACCTCCCTGGCCTCCACCAGGCCCACCGACTCGAACACCAGGACCGCCGCCAAAACCGCCGACGCCGACGTTTACACCGCGGCCGCCACCAAATACGCCTACATTTACGCCGTTACCACCGCCGAACACGCCTACATTTACACCGGAACCGCCACCAAATACGCCTACGTTTACACCGGAACCACCACCAAACACGCCTACACCTACGGTAACCTATACACCTGTCCCTGGACCAGGACCGGAAATCGTCTGCGCAGCAGCACCCACTATTGATGGATTTTTCGATCCTTCAACATGGCCACCGACCGCTTTCGTCCAATTCAGCAGCCCTACCAATCCGGCCCGCCGTGTGGAAGTATATTTCGTCAAGAATGGCGGAAACCTTTATCTTGCCTATTTGATCAATGACCCGGTTGTTGATTCTTCTGATGAGATGCGAGTCATGTTTGATGTCAATGGCAATGGCGGCGACCCTGATGCGCCTGATCGCTTTGTTCGGGTTAACCGGGATGGAACCTGGGAAGTATGGGCCGGAATCGGCAGCAATTCAGATTTCCAGGCCTGGGATTCAACCTATTCAAGCGGTAATTGGAGTGTCATCACCAGCGACGGAGGCAGCCAATGGACGGTTGAGATATCGGTTGATGCCGCCACTGAAATGGCCGGATTGACCAACCCAATAGGTATGATGTCCAATGTGCAGTTTACCAGTGCCCTGGCTGTTTGGCCGAATGGTGGGGATGGGAATAACGCTAATACATGGCAGTCAGTGATCAACCCGCCGTGTTCTTATCCCTAATTGCCATCATTTAACTTGACGGGCATAAATGTCTCCTGAGCGCCCATGATTGAGGGTGTTTGTCAATGTGTGTATTATTTGCACCTCATCAAGCCAGGTCGTGGAACAAAATTTGTAATTTTCGGCAATCGACCAATTAAATTCATAAAGGCCAAGAGCAGATAACCGCTTGACACATTGGGTGCCTAGTTCAGTTGCGGATGGAATATATTCAAAAGAAATGAGGGGAATGGGCTGGGATAATCCTTTTAAAACTTCCAATTCATAACCTTCAACGTCAATTTTACAAACTTTTGGCCGGCCGTATTGTTCAATGAGATGGTCGAGTGTGGTCATCTTCACAGATGTCGTTTCATCCCATTTCACCTTTTCAAATGATGCGTTGCGGCGAACGTCGTCAATCCATGATTTCGACAGGGATGATACGGTTGGCGTTAAGCGACTGATATGCATTTTTGACTGCCCTTTGGAGGCCCCTACTGCACTTTGCAGGAGGATCACGTTTTCCCGTCGACCGTGACACCGCTTTAAGAACTGCATTAAAAGGGGTTGAGGTTCCAGACCAACGACCCTGGCCCCTAATGTTGACCAGGCGCGAAGGCGGTTTCCAACATGCGCGCCGATGTCGAAACAAAGATCACCAGGTTGGATGAACGGCCGGTAAAAATTTACCAATCGCCTCCCCCTAAAGGGAACACCATAGTAAATAATTAAAGAGCGCCAAAGTCCAAATTGTTGCCTGATACCTTGCAGCATTGAGATAATTTAAGCACAGAGTAAATCAGGAATCAATTCGAGGGATATTAAAAATGAAACAATTACCGCGATCATTTTATGCGCGTTCGGCTCGCGAAGTGGCGGCCGATCTCCTGGGAAAAAAGCTGGTCCGTGCGCTTGATGGCCGGCGAATAAGCGGAATGATCGTTGAAACAGAAGCATATTGCGATGAGGAAGAACCTGATCTGGCCTGTCATGGCGACAGAGCCAACAGGGGCAACCCCACTCCCCGCACACAGGTAATGTTTGGCCCTGCCGGCCATGCCTATGTCTATTTTACTTATGGTATCCATTGGATGTTTAATGTGGTCACCGGTTCGGTGGGGGAAGCCAATGCCGTTCTCATTCGCGCTTTGCAGCCTCTGGAAGGATTAGAACTCATGAGGCTGCATCGTAAACGGCCGGACAATCAGCTAACAAATGGACCAGCGAAACTTGCCCAGGCGCTGGCGATTGATAAATCGCTGAATGGAAGCGATCTTTGTCATTCAAGTGGGCCGATTTGGATTGAGGATGGCGCATTGGTAGCCAAAAGTGAGATCGTCACCGGCCCGCGAATTGGTTTAGGAAAAACACCGGAACCCTGGTTCTCAATTCCCTGGCGCTACTGGATTGCCGACAACCCCTTCGTCTCCAAATAAGTTGCGTGAGGTGCCTGGCACTTAGATTCCGCTAATTAGCATTGAGAGAATGATGCAACCCTTGCTATTGTTAAGTGCCAGGCACATAGCAAATTTGTATTTTGTACCTCTCTGCATTGATGCCTCACTATGAATGCAGGAGGCTATTATTTCGGGTACACTAAAACAAAATTTGCATCCAAAGAAGGGGCAATAAAAATAGCTTATGATCCTTAGTTTTGCCATTTTGGCAGTCGCCATTGGTTTATTTATTTGGGGACGGATTCGTTCAGACCTGGTGGCCTTGATGTCTGTCCTGGCTTTATTTTTAGCGGGGATTCTTACCCTGGACCAGGCCTTATCCGGCTTTAGTGATTCGACGGTGATCATGATCGCCGCCCTTTTTATTGTTGGGGATGGGTTATCCCGTACCGGCGTAACAGCCTGGTTGGGTGAAAAAATATTGGAATTAGCGGGCAGCAGTAAAGCACGTTTACTGGTGGTTATGATGCTGGGAACAGCTTTGCTGTCAGCTTTCATCAGCAATACAGGCACAGTCGCCACCTTACTGCCGGCAGTGGCCTCCGCGTCCTGGCGTATCGGCAGTGTCCCCTCAAAATTGTTAATTCCGCTTGCCTTTTCCGCCAATACGGGAGGGCTTCTCACGTTGACCGGCACGCCCCCGAACATCGTTGTTGCTGAGACGTTAACGAGTGCTGGTTTGCAACCTTTTTCCTATTTTGAATATGCCTGGATTGGCCTACCTCTGTTAATCACTGCAATTGTTTACATGACCTTTTTAGGGGAAAAGTTGCTTCCTAACCGCAATGCCGAAGATAGACCGGCAGAGTTGTTGGAGGAGGTAGGCCAGTTAGCAGAAACATTTTCTTTGGAGGGGCAGCTTTATAGGCTGCGCGTGCGCTATCAATCACCGTTGGTTGGTTTAACTTTAAAGGAAGCTGCTTTTGGCCATGATTATGGCGTTTCGGTTTTGCGAATAGAGAATGCGCCTGTTGCAGATGATCCCCGGTTGAGCGACCTGGAAAGGAGGAGACGAAGGGCGCAGGAACGATTGGATATTTTACAGGAAAAGGAACATGTAGTGCCAGGTCCTGATACAGTGATTACCGCTCAAGATGTGCTTTTGGTCAAAGGTAGCAGCACGGCCGTCTACCGGCTCATAGCTGATTATAATGTTGGTGTCATGCCGGTTGATGAAGATTCAGAGGAACTTTCGGAGGCATTGTTATCTTCTGAGGTTGGCATTGCAGAAATTTTGTTGTCCCCACGTTCGGTTTATATCGGCCGCACGGTTGCCCAAGCTCATATCGCCGAGAAGTTTGGTGTATATGTGCTCACCATCAGACGGGGGGATCGCTTCCTTGGAAGAAGGGGAGAAAAGCTGGCCTTTGGTGATGCTTTATTGGTTCGCGGCCGGTGGGTAGATATTGAGCGATTGCAAAAAGAGGGGCGAAACTTTGTTGTTGTAGGCAGTCCGGAAGCTTTGTCCAGGCAGGTGGTCGAACTAAATCCCAGGGCAGCCATCGCTATTTTTTCTTTGATTGGCATGATCATATTGATGCTCACCGGTGTCGTGCCCACAGTTATTGCCACATTAATTGCTGCTGTGGTGATGGTTTTAGGGGGCTGTCTTTCCATGAGCCAGGCTTACCGGGCGATTAGTTGGCAAAGTGTCATCTTGATTGCAGCGATGATTCCGATGAGTGTCGCTCTAGCGGAAACGGGTGGGGCCGAATTTTTGGCGAATGCGCTGGTCAGTACATTTGGATCTATTGGACCGTTAGCCTTAATGGCTGGAGTGTTTGTGCTGACGACAGCATTTAGCCAGGTCATCAATAATACGGCAACGGCCGTCCTGATCGCCCCCATCGTTTTACGGGCCGCAATGGATTCTGGCATTTCACCTTACCCATTGTTGATGACCGTAGCGGTGAGCGCCTCAACAGCGTTCCTAACGCCTATTGGCACAACGACTAATTTAATGGTCATGACCCCTGGTGGATATCGCTTCAATGATTATATCAAGGCTGGATTACCATTAATGATCTTATTCTTGCTGGTAAGCCTGGCGTTAATCCCCATCATTTGGCCGTTTCAATGATTTTTGGCCCACGTTTTTTCAGTAGCTGGTAACCGCGAAATCTGTTTCGCGTTCTTACACAAGAGCGCAATATGGAAATTGCGATTACAATGAACGATTGAAAAGCCGTGATTTTTACGCGGATGTTAACGAAAAGATTAAACGAATAATAGGAATAATTATGAAATTACTCGAAGGAAAGAAAGCACTCATATTTGGGGTGGCCAATAAACGTTCGATTGCCTGGGCGATCGCTCAAGAGTTGCATAACAATGGGGCTGAAATCGGATTGAGTTATGCCATCCCTCAGTTGGAGAAACGAGTTTTCCCTCTGGCAGAACAACTTGGTGTTCCATTTGTCGAGAAATGTGATGTCACATCAGATGAAGAGATCGCCCAATTATTCTCAAAAGTAAAGGATCATTTTGGCCAGATTGACATATTGGTGCATTCTATTGCGTTTGCCCCATCAGAGGAGTTAGAAGGCCAATATGTCGATACGACGAGAGAGGGTTTCCGGCTGGCCATGGATATTAGTGTGTATAGTTTGATTGCTTTGACCAGGGCTGCTCGACCGTTGATGGCCGATGGTGGCAGTATTTTATGCATGACCTATTATGGTGGGGAAAAGGTTGTTCCACACTACAATGTGATGGGTGTGGCCAAGGCGGCTTTGGAGTCCAGCATGCGTTATCTGGCGGCCGATTTAGGGCGCGAAAATATTCGCGTGAATGCTATTTCTGCCGGGCCAATTAAAACGCTTTCGGCCGCAGGAATTGCCGGTTTTCGCAAAATGTTGGGCTATGTGGGTGAACGCGCTCCTCTACGTCGGAATGTCGAGCAGCAAGAGGTGGGTCAAACGGCGTTATGGCTTTGTTCTGATTTAAGCAGCGGCGTAACCGGAGAAGTTATTTACGTTGACGCCGGCTACCACATTTTAGGAATGGCAGAACCTCCCGAAAAGTGGGGAACGTAATATTCATTGTAAGATTTACTTTGTAATGTTTAGTGAGGCGTTTGACAAGAATCGACGATTCGTTATACTGTCCTTATTGATAAATAAATAAAGCCTATTTGCGCTTATCTGGAGCAGTGGAGGGAACGGCCCTTTGAAACTGCAGCAACCCCCATATGTTTGGGAAGGTGCTAATTCCGACAGCGTCCGCTGGAAGATAAGAGGTAATAAATTTCAACATACGCCTCTTGCCAGCAAGGGGCTTTTTGTTTGCTTAGCAAAGCAATTTGCTGGCAGAACCATAAAAAGGTTGAGTGGAGGTTTAATAGAAATGACAACAACATTTATGGAGTCGCCAAGTATGCTTTTCACATCAGAGTCGGTGACCGAGGGTCATCCGGATAAGATGTGTGATCAAATTAGTGATGCCGTTCTGGATGAAATATTAAGGCAAGATCCTCAGGCGCGGGTGGCTTGCGAGACGGCCGTAAAAACGGGGTTTGTCTTGCTGCTTGGGGAAATCACAACCACAGCATTTGTAGATTTTGACAAACTTGTGCGTC
The DNA here is from genome assembly GCA_028277515.1 of Anaerolineae bacterium. The sequence continues at coordinate 10,329 of JANQGC010000234.1, read as the reverse complement.
GGGTTGTGAATGATATTGGTTTTAACGACAGTAGAGTTGGATTTGATGGCACTACATGTGCTGTGCAATCATCCGTCGCCGCGCAAAGTCCTGATATTGCGCAAGGGGTGGATCTGGCTCTTGAATATCGAAAAAATGGAGATGGCGAGGCTGAAATCGAAGCCTTGGGTGCCGGCGATCAGGGCATGATGTTCGGATACGCCTGTAACGAAACGGATGTGTTGATGCCGCTGCCGATTCATTTGGCTCACCGCTTAACACAAAGATTAACTGAGGTTCGCAAGCAAGGGGTTTTGCCCTGGCTGCGGCCTGATGGAAAAGCTCAGGTTACGGTGGAATACAGCTACGGGCAACCGGTTCGCGTCGATACAGTCCTGATCAGCACACAGCATGCCTCAGAAGTCGATAATGAGACTATCCGAGAGGGACTTGAAGAGCATGTCATCACGCCGGTATTGCCCGATAATTTGGTTGACAATGAGCTGCGAATTTTCGTCAATCCAACAGGGCGCTTCGTCGTGGGTGGTCCAATGGGTGATGCCGGATTGACCGGTCGCAAGATAATTGTCGATACTTATGGGGGCATGGGCCGCCACGGTGGCGGCGCATTTAGTGGAAAAGATCCGACAAAAGTTGATCGTAGCGCTGCTTACGCCGCGCGTTGGGTAGCAAAAAATATCGTTGCTGCCGGACTGGCCGATCGCTGTGAGGTGCAGGTGGCTTACGCCATTGGCGTCGCCGAACCTGTCAGCATTAATGTGGAAACTTTTGGGACCAGTGAGTTGTCCTCTGAACAGCTTGTACAATTGATCGAAGATAATTTCGATTTGCGTCCCGGGGCCATCATCCGCGATCTGGATTTACGACGGCCGATTTACCAAAATACCGCCGCCTATGGCCATTTTGGTCGAGATGATATTGATGCACCTTGGGAAAGTACCGATCGCGCGGAGCAATTAAAGCGAGCAGCTCAATCTCTGGCAGTTGCTTAGAATTGTTTTCCATTCTTGACAATCAGGTATAATATCCTTTGCGTAAGGGGCGAACCTACACGGGTTCGCCCCTATTTGCGCGTCAATGAACAGGCTTGACGCGCATTTTCGGCTACGATAGAATTCGTGGTCTTTTAATTTTGAAGTCATAAGGTAACTTTGTGTTTGAGTCTCTTGGCAATCGCCTACAAAACGTTTTTGATAACCTGCAACGCCGCGGCAAGCTGACGGAAGCTGATGTCGATAAGGCGATGCGTGAAGTTCGCCTGGCCTTATTGGAGGCAGATGTTAACTTTAAGGTTGTTAAAGACTTTATCAGCCGTGTCCGCGAAAGGGCTGTGGGTCATGAGGTGATGCGCAGCCTGACCCCAGGCCAACAAGTGGTCAAGATCGTCCATGACGAACTGGTTATCACTTTAGGTGAACCGGGCCGGCTCAATTTAGGCATGCAGTCTCCCGCCGTGATCATGTTGGTGGGTTTGCAGGGTGCCGGTAAGACAACGATGGCCGCCAAGCTGGCTTTGCTGTTAAGAAAGCAGGGCCGCCGTCCGTTGCTGGTTGCCGCTGATGTTTACCGCCCCGCTGCAATTGACCAACTGCAAACTTTGGGAAAGCAGCTAGACATTCCCGTATACGATGAGGGGCCAGATGCCAACCCAGTTAAAGTTGCCGAAAATGGTGTGAAGGAAGCCTCGCGAAGTGGGGCAACAACCGTCATTATTGATACCGCTGGCCGTTTGAACATTGATGAAATGATGATGGATGAAATCAAGGCGATTAAGGCTGCGGTAGAGCCGGCGGAAATGCTACTCGTTGCCGATGCAATGACCGGGCAGCAGGCGGTTCGCGTGGCCACTGATTTCGATAATGCTGTAGACATCACGGGTCTGATCATGACCAAGGTGGATGGTGACGCGCGTGGCGGTGCGGCCATTTCTATGCGTGAGGTGACAGGCGTTCCAATTAAATTCCTGGGTACTGGCGAGAAGGTAAACGCTGTCGAAGTCTTCCATCCCGACCGCCTGGTCAATCGTATTTTAGGGATGGGTGATGTCCTTTCATTAGTCGAAAAGGCCCAAGAGGAACTGGACCAGGAAGAGGCACAGAAAGCCGGCGAAAGGCTGATGTCCGGCCAGTTTGATTTGGAAGATTTCTTGAGCCAAATGCAGCAGATTAAGCGGCTAGGTCCCCTGGGTAAAATCATGGATATGATTCCTGGGATGGGCAAAATGTCGAAGGATGTGGATATGAGTCAGGCTGAGGGTGAATTAAAGCGCATCGAAGCGATTATTCAATCTATGACAGTCCAGGAAAGACGAAATCCAAAAATCATTAAGGCAAGTCGAAAACGACGTATTGCCGGCGGTTCAGGCACGACCGTGCAAGATGTGAATGTGCTTTTGAAACAGTTTAAAGATATGCAGCGCATGATGAAGCAACTGCGCAAAGGTGGTAGACGGGGTCCTGGCGGGCTGGGATCACTGTTTGGTGCCGGTTTTAAATAAAATATAAAAAAATTTGGAGTTGAGAGTTAAGATGCTACGAATTCGTTTGAGCCGTACAGGAAAGAAGAAGCAACCGAGCTACCGTGTGGTTGTCGCCAATATTGAAGCGAAGCGAGACGGCCGTGTGGTTGAAAGGATTGGTCATGTCAATCCACTTGTAGAGCCTACCCAATTTTCAATTGAAGAAGACCGGGCGCTTTATTGGCTTAGTGTTGGCGCGCAACCCACTGATGCGGTTCGCATACTATTAGAAAAGCAGGGCACGTACGATCGATTGACCCGTCTGCGCAATGGTGAATCGTTTGATATGCTTGTTTCAGAATTTGCCGGTGTTCCTGTAGTAGATACGGAAATCGAGGACCAGGCTGACCAAGCGGCCGTCGATGAAATGGCGGAAGCGGTTGGCGTTGAAGAAGAAGAATAACAGGGTCTAGTGGAGATCTCATGAAAGAACTCGTTGAGTTTATCGTCAAGTCACTCGTTGACCAACCGGATGAGGTTCGCGTCGTGGAAACCCAAAGTGGCGAAACGATCTTTTTAGAACTTTCAGTTGCAGCCCCTGATATGGGTCGGGTGATTGGCAAAGGTGGGCGTATTATTAATGCCATTCGCAAGCTGCTCCAGGTAGCAGCAGCGAAGCAAGGCAAGCGGGCTTCCCTGGAGTTAATTGAAGTTGACGACCGCCGCTAACCAAAACGGTATCCCTATGGTCCAGGCAGCAATTTGCCATTTCTCTCATCGTATCTGAATACACTGTTACAAAAATCATTTACACAGAAATTTGACAACTTTTTACTTGACATATGGGCGAAAACCATTTGATAAAAGTTGTCAAATTTTAGGTAACACAATGCTGAATCCTCTGGTAAGATTTTTTTGAGTAAAAGAATAGATTTAAACCGTAATGAAAGCTGGCGAGGCTCAGTTGAAAACAATACTGAGCCTCGTTTTTTGGTCATTGGCCAAATTGGAAAAGCGCATGGGGTGAGAGGAGAGGTGCGCGTCGTTACGCACACGGATATTCCCGAACGTTTCGCCTGGCTGGAAGCTGTCTATGTAGGGGATAAAGCCCCAACCCTTGTCCCAGTAGAAAGTGTTCGCTTCCATAAAAATTGGGTCTTGCTCAAACTGGAAGGGTATGATGATCGCGACCAAGTGGCAGTGCTGCGAGGACAACTGCTGCAAATTGAGCAAAGCCAGGCCATACCCTTGGAAGAAGGAGAATACTTCTTATTCCAATTAGATGGCCTATCGGTGACCACCGATGACGGACAATATCTTGGCTCAATTACCGGGGTGATTGAAACAGGTGCTAACAATGTTTTTGTTGTCAATGGACCTGACGGGGAAATACTTCTTCCTGACATAGAAGAAGTGGTTGTAGACATTGATTTCGATGAGCGACAAATGATCGTTCATATTCTTCCAGGCTTGCTTTCCACTTGACACAGATATTGTGCATGATATTCTGGGATCGATGTCAGACGAAAAATATTGGCTTGGTTTTAATCTTGTAAAAGGTGTTGGCCCAGCCAAGCTCCAGGCCCTTTTAAATTATTTTGATGATCTGCAAGCAGCCTGGAATGCCGGCACAGAGCAATTAGAGAGGATTGGGTTTGATAAGCGCTCGATCTCTAATCTTATCGCTGCACGGGATGAGATAGATTTAGATCAAGCCCTGGCTGATGTTCATTCAATTGGAGTATCTTTACTCACCTGGGATTCTGAAGATTACCCGTCTTATTTACGAGAAATTGACGGGGCGCCTCCTGTCCTTTACGTTCATGGAGGATTAGAAGAGATTGACCGCTGGGCGGTTGCCGTAGTCGGAACGCGGCGATTGACCGTATATGGACGCCAGGTCGCTCAGGAATTAGTAACCGGACTTGTGCTAAATGGCGTGACCATTGTTAGCGGATTGGCTCGCGGCATTGATGCCATCGCACATCAAACAGCACTTGAACATAATGGCCGAACGATTGCCGTATTAGGATCTGGCCCCGATCAAATCTACCCACCGGAAAACCGGTCTTTGGCCAGACAAATTGTCAAAGGTCATGGGGCCGTGATCACGGAATATGGGTTAGGCATTAAGCCGGAGGCGAAGAATTTCCCACCACGTAACCGTATTATCAGTGGATTATCTTTGGGCGTTGTGGTTGTGGAGGCTGGGGAAAGAAGTGGCGCCTCGATCACGGTCAGGTTTGCCACGGAACAGGGGCGGGATGTGTTTGCCGTTCCTGGAAATATTAACAGCCCGGCCAGCAAAGGAACCAATCGCCTGATTCAACAAGGAGCAAAATTAATTACAAACGTGGATGATGTACTTGAAGAGCTTAACCTGGCGATGGTACTCGAACATTCCGCGGTTCAACTGGCGCTTCCTGAAACACCTGAAGAGGCATCTTTATTTGAGCATTTATCAGGTCAGCCGGTTCACGTTGATGATTTAAGCCGCGCATCTGGTTTGCCGAGCCAGGTCGTCAGCAGTACATTAACTCTCATGGAATTGAAGGGCATGGTGCGTCAGGTTGGTGGTATGAACTACGTGATGATCCGCGAGCCGGAAGTGGAATATCATGTGGACGCCAGTGACGGAACGGAAAATAGTTAAGGAATTATATGAGCGAAGATCAAAAGATAGTTGGTTATTGTCTAAAATGTAAGACCAAGCGGGAAATGGTCGATCCAAAAGCTGAATATTCGGCCGGCGGCAGCCCGGGGACCCGTGGGACTTGCCCGGTATGCGAGGGCACGATTTATAAAATGGGTCGGACTCCCGCACATGAAGATTTGCCGAAACCAAACGTCGTCAAAAGAAAATCGAAATCAAGTAAAAAGAAGTCATCAAAGAAAAATAATTCCGTGCGCCGCTCAGGTAAACTGGTGATTGTTGAGTCTCCGGCCAAAGCGCGGACCATAGGGCGCTATTTGGGTCGAGGATATACCGTCAAATCAAGCGTTGGCCATGTGCGTGATCTATTAAAATCGCGCCTGAGTGTTGATGTTGAAAATGATTTTGAGCCAGAATATCGTGTGCCCAATGACAAGCGTAAGGTTGTTAAAGAATTAAAGGCAGGGGCGGCAAAAGCTAAAGAAATTTACCTGGCTACGGACTCTGATAGGGAGGGTGAGGCCATCGCCTGGCATGTGCAGGAAGCGGCCGAAATGGAGCCTGAGCGCACCAGGCGTGTCATTTTTAACGAGATTACCAAACCAGCGATTCAAGCCGCTTTTGAACATCCGCGCGAAATTGATATGGACCGTGTGAATGCCCAGCAAGCGCGCCGAATTTTAGATAGGCTGGTCGGCTATAAATTAAGCCCTCTATTATGGCGAAAGGTACGCGGCCGTTTATCTGCCGGTCGAGTTCAATCGGTGGCCGTTCGTTTAGTTGTGGAACGTGAGCGGGAAATTGAGGATTTTGAGCCGCAGGAGTATTGGTCAATTTCGGCGCAGCTAAGCCAGCATGAAAATCGGGATAAGGAACCCCGACCTTACTTTACGGCTAAACTACATAAATTGAATGGTGAGAATCCGGAATTTGGTAAAGAAGAGGAAGTGAAGCCTCATGTAGATGCGCTAGAAAAAGCTGTTTGGACGACAGGAAAGGTGAAGACCGGCACGCGAACCCGGCGCCCGGCAGCTCCTTTCACGACCAGTACGATGCAGCAAGAAGCCTCGCGGCGGCTTCGATTCGGCACCGGCAAGACGATGCGTCTGGCTCAGCAGCTTTATGAAGGGGTGGACACAGATGCATCGGAAACAGTGGGCTTGATTACCTACATGCGTACGGACAGCGTCAGTGTCTCCAAGGAAGTACAGAATGAGGCCCGTGCCTTCATTGATGAACATTATGGTTCATCTTATATGCCCAAAAAGCCGCCTTTTTACCGTACCAAGGCTAAGCAAGCGCAAGAAGCACACGAGGCAGTGCGGCCGACTTCGGTTTACCGCTCGCCAAAGAAAATGAAGCAATTTCTTTCCCGCGACCAATACAGGCTGTACCGTTTGATTTGGGAGCGGTTTTTGGCCAGCCAGATGTCTTCGGCCGTTTATGATACGGTCTCGGCCGATATTTGGGCTGGAGATGAAGGTTTGGCACTGAAAAAGCGACCCTATCTATTTCGTGCAACCGGGTCAACTTTACGGTTTGATGGTTTTTTAACCTTGTACGAAGAAAGCCGTCCACAAGATGCCCCTGATGATATCGATCCTGAACACCCGGTCCCGGCCGATCTTGCTGAGGGCAAAGACGTAGATTTGGTTCAATTGCTGCCGGAGCAGCATTTCACCCAGCCACCCCCACGGTTCAGCGAAGCGACCCTGGTCAAGGCTTTGGAAGAATATGGGATTGGCCGACCTAGCACCTATGCGTCTATCATCAGCACCATCCAAAATCGAGGCTATGTCGATCGCGAAAAACGCCGTTTAATTCCAACAGAGACAGGAAAGATCGTCAATGATCTATTGGTTGAATATTTTCCGGACATTTTATCGGTCGATTTTACGGCGAGAATGGAAGATGATCTGGACAATATTTCCGATGGAAATCCCTGGGTTCCCATCCTTCGTGAGTTCTACCAGCAGTTTGAGCAGGAACTGTCTGTAGCAGATGAGGCCTTGCCCAAATTGGATCTGCGTAAAGAGCCGGAGCCGGTAGGGCGGGAATGTCCAACCTGCGGCAATCCTCTCGTCTATCGCGAAGGGCGATACGGCCGATTCATTGGTTGCAGCACGTTCCCTAAGTGCCGCTATACGGAACAAATCCTGGTAAAGGTTGGTGTGGTCTGTCCGCATGGCGGGGGAGAAATTGTGGAAAAGCGAACCAGAAAAGGGCGCCTCTGGTATGGCTGCACCCGATATCCCGATTGTGAATGGACGAGCTGGAAAAAACCTATTCCTAACCAAGATGGAAATTGTGACGGTATCATTGTCCAGGTGAATAAGACCACAACAGACTGCGTGGCGTGCGGTTTAAAAGAAGGGGTTAAACAACCGGCCGATGTGGCTTCTTAGGTATAGTAATCAATTTATTTGGTTTGTGGTTCAGCACACTGTGCAAAAATCATTTGCGCAGAAATTTGACAACTTTTCACTGGATATATGAGCGAACACCATTTAATAAAAGTTGTCAAATTTTAGGTAACACAATACCCAGCCAACGTGGAGATGGGGTTCGGAATGCTAGATGAGTGACAGGTCATATACGCCAGCAGAGCATCCGCTTTCCGGCACCACATCCAATCAAATCACCCTTATTGTTCCAACTCGAAACGAAGCGGGGAATATAGCACCCTTGCTCACGAAATTAGCTGAGATAAAAACGGAACCTGGGTTGGATGTTTTGTTTGTCGACGACAGCACGGACAACACTCCACAAATCGTTTCTGAATTGTCTGATCGCTGCCCTTTTCCCATTCGTTTGCTGGCTCGCTCCCCGGAAAGGCGCAATGGCTTGAGTGGTGCAGTTGTGGATGGTATTCGCGAGGCGAAGGGGGATTGGATTTGTGTTATGGATGCGGACTTACAGCATCCACCGGAAGCCATCCCCTTACTTTGGGAGCAAGCCATGCGCACAGGGGCGGATATGGTGGTCGGCAGCCGGCAGGGGGATTTTTTTGGTCCGTTAGGTTTGACGCGCATACGCTCATTTACTTCAAAAGCCTTAACTATTTTGGCCAGGATGGTTTTCCCACAGACTTTGAAAAATGTGTCTGACCCATTAACCGGATTATTCCTGGTCCGGCGCTCGGCCATTGACGCTGATGTTCTCAGACCTGATGGTTTTAAAATCCTGCTGGAAATCCTGGTTCGCTGCCCAGCTTTGCATGTCAGTGAGATTCTATTTAATTTCGCCCCACGAAACGAAGGCGAAAGTAAGGCAGATGTGCGCGAAGGAATACGCTTTTTACGCCATCTACTGTTCTTGCGGGTAACTGTCAATCCTCATTTGATTCGCTTTTTAATTGCTATTTCCTTGGGAATTGTTTTTAATTCTCTCCTCTTGTGGATTCTGGTCGACTCTTTACAAGTTCAGATTTTTGTGGCTTCGATAGCAGCAGTCGAATTATTTTTCTTTTGGATGCAAATCGGTTTTCATTTCTGGGTATTCCGCGATCAAGAGCAAGCTGATTTGAGAAGAGGCTTTTGGTCGTCGTTTTTGGCCAGCCAATTATTTTTAATCATCGTATATCTGCCCGTACTGTGGCTGCTCTTAAGCTTCACTTTGGCTCACTATCTACTGATCAATATGATTGCTCTTTTTCTAGTGGGTCTGATCCGTTATGGCCTATCTGAGCAATGGATTTGGACCAGGGGCAGTATCATTTGGCAGCACCAAACCTTTTATTATCGCATTCACGATATTTTAAATATTGCATCACAGGTTCATTTGGAAGAATTGCAATATTTTGAAATAGATTACACACCCCAAACAATTGATATCGAGATCCGGTTGGATCGCCAGGGGACGCCCTCTCGCGTCCCAGGTGGTATTAGCTTCGACGAGCGGTTAGGCCGATTCGGTTTTGGCTTAACTGTTTTACCCGGCGACTTTACCCAAATTATTGTTTCACCTTTGTTAGAACGGTCCCCCAGTTTTTTGTTTACAAATGTGGCTGAGCCTGTGCTACGTTGGAGCCTGGTTCGTAAGGGCTTTGCCCTCGTAAAGGCGGCTTCAGTAGTAAAACAGAACAGCGTTTTTCTTCTCCAATCAAATGAGGATATGGGTAAGCCGATTGCTTTTCTATGCACTCAATTTGGATACGAATTTATGGCTGATGATCTTGTTATCATCAATGGAGCAGGCATCGCCTTTAGTTATCCAAAGCCGGTCACGGTTGAACAAGAGATGATAAAAAAGCGAGAAGAGAAATTTTCGCTGAAAGAACGTCTCACTTTGCTCTTTAGAAGAGCAATTTATACTCGTTTGAGTCGAAATATTGGTTTATGGTTGAGTGAGCGGGATATTCCGGCAGCCACTTTTAACACTTATCTTCAATGGTGGGTGCCTCAGCCAAAACAGATGCTGGCAGACGTTTTACCCGGCGTTCAATATGGCGAATCGGCGCCAATTAGACAGGTCATTTTCGTTCATCAAGAGCCGGAAACTTCTTCCGGTGCTGAGGAAAGAAAATGGCTGGTCGAAAGCTTGCAACTGAGCGAAGAAAGAGATAGTTTTCAACCACATCCATTGTTAGCCAAACAGTTACGAATATGGCAGGGTGAGGATTTATTATCGAAAGAAAGGAAGATTATTGAGAATGCTATTTCACACTCAACGCACCGTTGGGTAGAGTCAGATGCAGAAAATTGGTGGATTGAATTTGAATGGGTGAATCAAGTCCCGAAAATAAAAGGACATCCGAAGATAGCCGGAGATAGTACGGCTAGTCGATTGAAACCTTTTATACATCCGCAAAGAGGGACCTAAATAACATGAGCGAGCAATCAAATGTCATTGTGGTGATGCCGGCGTATAACGCGGCCGAAACCCTGGTCGATACTTACCAGCGGATTCCCCCAAATCTTGTGCAGAGGGTCATATTGGTTGATGATGGCAGTATTGACGAAACGGTTAAAGTGGCCGAAGAATTGGATTTAGAGTTGATCGTCCATCCGCACAATGCCGGGTACGGGGCTAATCAGAAAACTTGTTATATGGAAGCCTTGCGCGAAGGGGCAGAGATCATCATCATGCTGCACCCAGATGGCCAGTACGATCCCGATATTTTGCCGCAGATGATCGCCGCCATCCGGGAAGGCCGCGGTGATTTTGTGCTTGGTTCCCGGTTCTTGCCCCCTTCGAGCGCCCTGGCCGGCGGTATGCC
>JANQGC010000147.1 GCA_028277515.1 Anaerolineae bacterium | reverse complement strand
CCTGGCCGCCGCGGCGCCCGCGAGCGCGGCTGCGGTGCGCGGCGCCGGACGCCCGCTGGTCGGCTTCTCGGACGGGATGCTGGCGCATGACCGGGCCCTCAAGGCCTTCCTGTTCGAGCGCATGTACCGGCACTATCGGGTGAACCGCATGACCTCCAAGGTCCGCCGGGTGGTGCGCGAGCTCTTCGCCCAGTACCTGGCCGAGCCCGAATGCCTGCCCGACGAATGGCGCGCGGCGAGCGCGGGGGCAGGGACGCCTGAGACCGCGCGGATCGTGGCCGATTACATCGCCGGCATGACCGACCGCTACGCGCTTGAGGAATGGCAAAAACTCTTCGACCCTTACCGGCGCGTTTGATAACTTTAAAATAAAAAAAGCCCCGGCATTAACGTCGGGGCTTGAAGCATTTCAATTTCTAGCTGTCTAAAATTCCATCAAATCGTCAACATCATCACTCACGCTTTGCGGCTGGCTGGTAGAACTTCCTTCTTTGGACCAAACCGATAAGCTGATCGTTATTCGTTCAAAATAACTCTTTGGCGGCAAGTCTTCTCCCGAACCATAGGCCATTTCGGTGATCTCGGCATTGATTATCAAAGAAGCGGTCTCCAAAACGATCGTTTCGGTTTCCCTGGCCAGGACCGGCTCTCCCTTAGGTGCCAGTTTCGCTTTTAATGCATCATCAAAAAACGCATGATCGCTCATCACTACCTTGGTGATCGTGCGGATATCGCTTTTGTCAAAAAGCCAAATTTCCAGCGCCGTCACGTTTTTGGTCGCGTCTGCGCCTATTGATTCGGCGATGCCCACACCACATTCGCCAAGGAACTCCGCACTGCTATTTTCGATACTGAAGGAGTCGTCATAAGCATCATGGCCTCGCGAGTAAGTCGTGTGAAAACGAGCGATGGCTACCGTGCTTACATCATCTTGCGGTTGAGCCTCTATCGCTGAGGGCGCAGCGGCCGGTACTTCTTCATAGACAAGATCGTCCAGGTCGTCTCCATCACGCGCCTGGTTGCGCCTGTTGAGAAAGTAGAAAATCGCAACAACAAGAGCTGCCAATAACAGCAGTAAGAAGAGCGCCGGCAATAATATACCGCTAATGCCTCCCCCCTCTTCTTGTTGTAAATCTTGTCCTATTCCTGAACAGCCGGCGCCATTGACAACCGTGGCAATCGCTTCCAGGCGCGCACGCTCACCGGCGTCGGCCGTGGTCTCAATCATAGAACAGGCTACAACATCAGCTTCCCAGCCACCAAAGGCCTGTTGCACGACCTCGGCATTGCCGCTCAAGGCATAATAATCGGCAGCCATCCTTACATACGCTTCCTGGTACTGCTCAGCAAGCTGCGCCGGCGTGGCGTCCGTCCACTCTACAGGCCAAAGCCACCAACCCAAAACGACGAGACCGATGATTAAGCCTGCTACGAAGGACGCTGCAATCGACACCCAAGGGTACTTGCGTACTATGTCCATATGTCACCTACCTTATTTTTTATTATTTCGTACTTCATTCAGTGACATCCCCTCTGTCGGTGTTTATCTTACCATAACTAAAAAAATCACACAACCTAAAAACATTATGGAAACTTATTGAAATCTATATGGAAATAGTTCCCATATAGATTTCAGCCTATTTTTGCAATCGCCAGTCCAGCGCCGTATGCCGTTGGGTAACTTTATCATTTTTGACAGCGATTGCGATAGCGCGCCGCGTGCCGACCAGGATGACGACCTTTTTGGCCCGGGTGACGGCCGTATACAGTAAATTGCGCTGCAGCATCATGTAATGCTGGGTGACCACTGGAAGGACAACGCAAGGATATTCCGCGCCCTGGCTTTTGTGTACGCTGATCGCATAGGCGTGAACCAATTCATCCATTTCCAGGAAATCGTAAACCACCGGTGCACCATCAATATTAATACTCACTGTTTGCTGCACGGTGTCCAGGGCGGTGATCCGGCCGATATCTCCATTAAACACATTTTTATCATAATTATTGACCGTCTGCATCACCTTGTCACCTACACGGAACACCCTTCCGCCCAGCCGCCGTTCCCCCTTCCTTTTGCCCGGTGGATTCAATGCCGCCTGCAGATCTAAATTGAGTTGACGCACGCCTGTCTGCCCGTTGTACATTGGCGACAAAACCTGAATATCGTCCAGCGGATCGAAGCCGAATTTGAGCGGCAGACGACGCTGAACGATATCCACCAGCAGTTCGGCCACTTCTTGCGGTTCCTGCTTAACAAAAAGGAAAAAATCGCCGGCATCTTTGCGCGTCTCCGGCAGCAAACCCTGGTTGATACGGTGAGCGTTACGTACGATCAAAGAGTTCTCCGCCTGGCGAAATATCGTCTGCAAACGAACCACGGCCGTTACCCCGGAATCGATCAAATCACCCAAAACATCCCCTGCACCCACTGAAGGAAGCTGGTCGATGTCACCGACCAGAAGCACGTGACAGTCTGGGCGGATCGCCTTAAATAGATTATTGGCCAGGGGCAGATCGAGCATGGAGGCCTCATCAATGACGATCATGTCCGCTTCAATCGGATTGGATTCCTCACGGCCGAATCCCTCCCCCGGATTATATTCCAGCAGGCGATGCACCGTTTTAGCCTCCCGGCCCGTCGCCTCAGACAGCCGCTTGGCTGCCCGGCCCGTCGGCGAGGCCAGCGCATAAGTCGCTCTTTTCGCATCCAGCAAGTCCAGCAAGGCTCGCAGCGTTGTCGTCTTGCCCGTGCCCGGCCCACCGGTAAGAATAGTCACCTTATGGCCGATCGCCGTTTTAATCGCTTCGATTTGCTGCGGCGCCAGGCTTACATTCGCTCCCCGTTTCCCTTGAGCGTAACGGTTCAGTTCACGATGACTGATATTTTTTAACCCCCGCAGGCGGCTGAGCGGGTGCTCAAGCAGTCCCTTCACGCGGTTGGTGACACCAATTTCTGAGTAATAGAGCTGGGTCAGGTAAACAGCCTGCTCTTCTTTGATACTTCTATCCGCCGTAGCAGAGTCAAAAAGGGGTTCGTAAGAAACGCCGGCCGTTTGTGGCTCAATGTGATAGGTAATTTTCTCGCGCTTGATAAAATCGCTTGTTTCCAGGGCATCGACGACCTCAGTGATTTTCGTCGCTTCCACCTCCAAAATTTTCTCCGCTTCCGGTTCCAATTCTTCCTGGGGCATATAAACATGCCCCTCTTCGGCCATTCGGTTGAGCGTATAAGCCACGCCGGCTTCAATACGCTGCGGATCGTCATGAGCCAAACCCAGCGCCTTGGCGATCTGGTCGGCCGTCTTAAAGCCAATACCATATACATCTTTGACCAGGCGATAAGGGGTATTTTGCACCACATGCAGCGAGTCATCACCATATTTTTTATAAATCTTGACTGCCAGGTTGGTGGAAACGCCATGCGCCTGCAAGAAGATCATCACATCCTTGATCGCCCGTTGTTCATCCCAGGACTTGATGATGCTGCGGATGCGTTTTTTGCCGATGCCCAGCACCTCACCCAACCGCTCAGGCTCATGATCGATCACCTCTAGCGTTTCCTCGCCAAAACGATCCACAATGCGTTCAGCCATCACCGGGCCAATGCCGCGGATCATGCCTGAACCCAAATAGCGTTTAATGCCCTCGGTCGAGGCGGGCAGTGACTGCTCGCAATGTTCGGCCTGGAATTGGCGGCCGTGTTTGCTGTGACTGGTCCAACGGCCGCCCAACTTCAACCATTCGCCGGGATTAACCTCCGGCAGATTACCGACAACGGTGATCAGTGATTCCCGCCCATACTTGAAGGGCAGCATACCGCGCGTGTCCGGTTTCAGACGGATGACCGAGTAGCCATTCTCCTGGTTATAGTAAGTGATCCGCTCCACGGAGCCGCTGATCTCATCACGTTCAACCATTATTCTATTTTAACGCACAATTATGAGGGTAAGAAAAGCGGTTTCTTTTACTCAGAAAAATCAATTATTGGTGTTTTTGGTTAAATGGTTTTGCCCTCTCTCATTCATGCGGACGTTCTATCTATAACCAAACCCAATTCCCTAACTTCATAATCAGGAAAAACCTGTTCCGCCAGCGGATTATTGAGCCTTTTGCGCACGATTTCACCCAAGACATCACGATAATCGGTTGTGATCGCCAGGTCGCCCGATCCGGCCAGGTTCTCTTCTTGCAGCCCAGGCCAATCGGCCGTCACCTTTCCACCCAAGATCCCCCCGCCCATGAGCATCATCATATTGCCATGCCCATGATCCGTGCCCAGGCCGCCGTTTTCCTGGGCGCGCCGGCCGAACTCGGACATCACGACCAGCGTCACCCGGTCCATCTGCTGCTGGACATCTTCGTAAAAAGCGGCCAAACCCTGCCCCAGTTGAGCCAATAGCCGAGCCATCAAGCCCTGGCTGCCACCTTGAGCCACGTGCGTATCCCAACCACCAAAATCAATGCAAGCGACTTCTAAACCCACATCGGCTTTAATCAATTGGGCGACGGTTTGCAACGCCTGGCCCAAATCGCCCTCTGGATAGGCGCGACCGTATGGCTGGTAGGCTGCTCGATCAATACCACGCAATACATCCAGGGCGGCGAAGGTTTGTTGGGCCACGGCCGATAAGATGCTGTCATCTTGGGCGTAAAGCGCGCGCAAAAGCCCGGCCATCTCTGCCGCTTGCCGATCCTCGCCAACCAGATGGTAATCGCCAATCGAGCGCAAAGCTGTTGCTGAGACCGCCCCGGTCAGCGAGGCGGGAAGCATTTCACCAATGCCTACGGCGCGCAACGCTGAATCGTTACCTGTGTCCAGGGTAGCCAGGTGGCGTGCCAACCAGCCGCTGTAATCACCATTCGTCGTGGCTCCACGCTCCATCAAATTCATGGCCTCGAAATGGGAACGGGTTTCATCCGGCGATCCCGTAGCATGTACCAGAGCCAGATCCTGCGCCTGGTAAATAGGCTGTAAAAGTTGCAGGGTAGGGTGCAGGCCGAAGAAACCATCGAGGTCAATCGTCCGGCCCTCTTTTTGCAAATCATCCGGCCGTGGAATGCCGACAGTCGGTCGCCGCTGGTAATAGCTTTCATCTCCATGGGGCACGATGATGTTCAATCCATCCGCCCCGCCGCGTAAGAAGATACAAATCAATGTGTCCCCACGCGGTCCGATATGAGGATCGGCCAGGTGCAGGCGCGGCATGGAGGCCGGCAAGGCCAGAAGACGGTTGCCCACCAGGAAGGCGGCCGAAGAGAGTGTACCCTTCAGGAAAGTACGACGGTCGATCAGGTCATATTCGCGGCAGTGGGTCATCCTGTTGTCGGTCATCAGCTTGCTCCTTCTTTAATGCCATTGAAATGCCGGACTGGCGATAAGCAGTGCCAGGCAGTTTTTCAGCCGGTTCTGAGCTGCCGGCTCAGTCACCAATCCGTTACCGGCATAGGTGAGCAAATCTTTATATCGCTCCTCATCCAGGGCACGGCCGAAAAGCAGAGGCGCGAAAAGTTGCAGCGCATCCCCCGCTTTTTGCACGTTTGCGGCTGCTATTATTTCTTCAAAGGTGAGCGTCACGCCCGGTAGATGGCCACGCGCCAACAAGGAGGCGAAATTCCAACGGGGTAGTAAATTGGTGGCCCAGGCGGATGAGACATCGGGGAATCCATCGGGCGGCGGCCAATGAAAAGGGAGCTGTCCAAGGCTGCCCAACCATTGACCCAACTCACTTGAGGGCCTGAGCGCAGCATTTAAGGCGCGAACGGCTGAAATGAGGAAGGTTAGCGGCCGTTTTAATTTGGGTGGCGCGTCTCGAAATTCTTCGCTTAAGAAAATAACCCGCAGCATCCCCTTTATCTCCCCATCTGTTTCTGTGTAAGCCATTGCTACCCTATCGACCAGGCCCTCAGGCGGCTGATCGCTCACATAGCGGCGCACCAGTTTGGTGGCCAGAAAATGTGCCGTGGATGGATGAGCCGCTAAAATATTCAGCAAATCATCCAGTTCCTGCTCGCCTCTGCCCGGAGGAAAGGTAAACTCCAAGATTTGCTTTTCTGCGAAATCATGCCGGTCAGAAAGGAATTGGACCTGTCCTTTGCGCAGCCCGCGGGGCTGCACCGTCCAGCCACTCAACACTCGTGCGACCTCCTGCACATCATCCTGGCTGTATCCGCCATCAACCCCCAGCGTATGCAGTTCCATCAATTCCCGTGCATAGTTCTCGTTCGGATCCTCTTTATTATTGCGCACATTGTCCAGGTAGAGCAGCATGGCCTGGCTGCGTGCTGAAGCACCGATCAAATCGCGGAAGTTGCCCAGCGCGTAAGGCCGCAATACATCACGATCGTCAATAATTTTCAACATAGGCATCGGCTCCGCCTTACGCACATAAATATTGAAATGATCGGACCAAAATTCGACTATTGATTCAAATAATTGTTTCTTGGAATAAACCATGCGCATCAATGTGCTGCCAATCAGCTCACGCACAGCATCTTTTTCATCCTGCTCGATCAACTGGCTGTTATCCATCTGGTAAAGCGTCAGCCGTCGCTCCAACATATCCACAGCTTTATCCTCGATTTGCTCCGGGTGTAGCTGCTGTTCAAGAT
Organism: Anaerolineae bacterium; assembly: GCA_028277515.1. Next base: position 10,771 of record JANQGC010000147.1, on the reverse strand, counting down.
ACGACTCATACCCCACGGCTTGCGCCGCCGCGAGTTCGCCCGGCCGTGGACCATAGCCGGCGCGGTTGAGCAGCCGCCAAAGGGGGCCGCGGTCCGCCGTACCGTCTTCTATGAGCGCCGGCATTGCCACTGCTTCCCCAGTCTGCCTTTGAGCTAATTCCTGTTCCAACATCCCACAGGCTGTCACCGCGGCTGCCAGGCTGCTCAGGCCACCCATTTTTAAGAAATCACGGCGGGAAAATGTCATTATTATCTTCATTCCTGTAGCACAACTGAAAAGTTTACGCTACGTGCTCTCTACCACTATCCTTTCTTCGTCACTCTTTCTTCTCAATCGAACACTGGAAACGGCCGATCCCACGGCCATGATCCCAGTAACGGGCAGAAAAAAGAACCAACCAATCACCGGAAATAGCATGGCCAAAACAAACAGCATGGCTCCCCAGGCCAGCCTTTTCAATTCAGATTGTTGGGCCATGATGCCCATTCGGCCGCCCAGCAGGCGGGCAAATCCGGCGCTGCCCAACATCCACAAGGCAAATAGAAAACCAGCGGTTAGAAACGCCGCTGCCTGCATCAACCCGGACCCATTGTCAAATGCGACCAGGATCAAGAAAACTAAAACGGCCGTCGCCGGCAAACCGACCATAAACGAAGTGCCTGGCGCGGATCCCAGACGCCCGGCCATTCGCTTGCTCAAGGAGGGAAAGAGCAAATTCAAGGTAATAAGCAGCGCTGGCCAGGTGAGCAATAGACCGATGACGGAAAAAGTTACGGTATAAACGTCGGCCATTTCAATCTCCTTAGAGATTGGTCCAACCTGGCAGATTGGACCAATCTTGTAAGTAAAAAGCCTGTACTATTACAAAGTACAGGCAAATGTTTATAAAGTTGCAATCAGATTGTAAGAACTTTGTAAATTATTCCGGCGCCTGGCGGCGGAAAAAGGAAATGATTGCCGCGCCTAAGCCGGAAATAAGCAGCAAGGGGGCTAAGATGAACCAGCCGACCAGGGGGGCCAAGAAGGCTAACAGCAGCAAAGCTGCCGAGCGCAACGTCATTTGCAGGGGAGAAAGCACACTCTCTTTTTGGATTGGATAAAGACGCTCACGCAGCCTGGCCAACCAACCGGCTAAACCCCAAATGGCCAATCCGGTTAGCAAGAGCCAGATAAGAAAAGCGATTAGCCCGGCCAGTTCACCCGCTTCGCTCAATCCGATCGAGATCACACCAAAGAATAAAAGGTTAACCAGGCCCACGATGAATGCCCGTCCCGGTCTGACAGTGAGAATATTCCGTATCTTGTTTATCCGCCCAGGCAGGAGAAAAGTAACAACGGTCAAAAAAGCCACCAGGGCAGGGATTCCTAACAAAATTAAGAGGATGAGCAAAATAGCTTCATTCATAATGTTCTCCATTGTTACCATTTCTCTCACGGTATTGATCGTCCATGAAAATGAGACGATTTCCAACAAGCCAAATGATCAAGGTCAGGCCGGCCAGCAGCGCCCATTGCGCGGGCAGCATATTAATCAGGGACGGACGGAGCGCCCATTGTTGGTAAGCAGATTGGGCTAACTGCGCAAAATGCCCCGAGTTGATCATCAATATTTCTTGCCACTCAACGAGCAGAATCCCGGCTCCTTGATAGAGGTCCGGCAGCGAAATGACGCCGGGAGCCAATCTTGGCCAAAGGAAAAGCAATGCCACAACAACAGCAACTACCTGTAATAGCATCACGACAGTACCCCAACGTCTCCAGACAGGAATGGGTTGGATCTGCTCCATGACCGGCACTGATAGATCATTGACCAACGGTACTTCGACAAGCGTTTCCAAAGCATGGAAGAGTGTTCCCAATTTCTCAACCCGCTCCCGGCAGTCGGCGCAACCGGCCAGGTGGGTTTCGACTGCCTGGCGCTCATTTTCATCAAGCGCCTGGTCAACATATTCATTCAGGAGCGTTTCATCTAAATGGTTCATCATTTTTATCTAACCGGCGTCCTCTACAATCATTTCTTGCCCTTCTGCTAATAGATCGGCTAACCGCTTGCGCGCACGAAAGAGATCGCTTTTTACGCTGCTTAACGGCCGGTCCATGACCCGTCCAATGGCCGCATAGCTTAACCCTTGAAAATGGCGCAGTTCAATCACTGCGCGGAAATGGGGCGGTAAAGACCAAATGGCCTGTCGCAAGAGGCGCGACCGTTCGTCCTCTAGAAAAATTTTCTCCGGGGTCTCGTTTGTTCTGGCCCATTGATCATCCTCCGACCATTCCTGTGATGGGTGAGGCAAATCTGCGGCCACATCATAAGGGCGGATTCGCTGCGCTTCCAACCAGTTAAGGCAAACATTAACACAGATGCGCTTCACCCAGGGCGCAAACGGCCGTTCCAGGTCAAATTGCTCCAAGGCTCTGTAAGCGCGTAAGAAAGCCTCTTGGGCAGCATCCTCGGCATCCCGCCGGCGGCCCAAAATGCGATATGCAACATTGAAGACAGCCGACTGCTGCCGGCGCACCAGTTCTCCAAATGCATGCTTATCCCCGCGCTGCGCGCGTAACAGGAAATCATATTCATCCTGAGCACCCATCCTATTTATACTGTACAGAAAAGTTGGCAAAAGGTTGCATTTTAACGATCCGGATTCTTCTTTGATTATTCGTCTCAGACGTTCCTTTAGAAGTGACAGTCACTTTTTACGATTAAGTGACTGTCACTTAATCGTATGGACATAAAAATGAGCCATTAAGGCTTTTGCGTAAGAAAAAGGTAAATTGTTGGGTCTAATCAGCAGAAAAACTTTGCATGTGCAAGTTCATCTGCTAAAATGTCACTATAATTGCATGATTTTTTATCATAAAAATAACAAAAATCATTCATGAGGTCTGAATATGTGGCAACAGTGCAGGTGTATGAAGCGAGGGTGCTAAAACCTTTGCCTCAACCCTGAAATAACGGTTTTACGGACTATCTTAAGTCCAAATAGGCAAACGGTGGCGGTTCCCCTCGCGAAGCAATCATGATTGCTCGCAATTGCTCCAGGTGGTAATGCGGCCGTTTTTTTGTCTTTGGGCAAAATGTCCACCCTTTTAGTGACGGTGAATCGTCAATGTTTATTTAGGAAAACCGATATTTCAGGAAGTAACAACTTATGTTGCCGACAATTGAACAAACAGACCAGACCCTCTCTCGTCTAGCGTCTCAAACTTTAGTAGAACAAATTGGAAACACGCCCCTGCTGCGCCTGGAACGGACGGCCGAATCCTTTGGCCTTTCTCCCAATGTGCATCTCCTGGCCAAGGCAGAATGGTTCAACCCTGGCGGCTCAGTCAAGGACCGTGCGGCACTCAACATTATTCGCGTGGCCGAAGAAAACGGTTTACTGCGCCCGGGAATGACCCTGATGGACTCCACCTCCGGGAATACGGGCATCGCCTACGCTATGATCGGGGCTGCGCGGGGTTATAAAGTCAAGCTGACCGTGCCCGAAAATGCCAGCCCTGAGCGTATGGCTATACTGCGCGCCTATGGCGCAGAGCTGATCCTGACCGACCCGCTGGAAGGATCGGATGGCGCGCTGCTGGAAGCGCGAGAACTGGCCCAAAAAGATCCTTCTCTATTTTACGCCAACCAGTACAATAATGACGCCAACTGGCAGGCCCATTACCAGACTACGGCCGTCGAAATCTGGCAGCAGACTGGCGGCTCGATCACTCATTTCGTGGCCGGCCTGGGCACAGGCGGCACCTTTACGGGCACAACCAAACGTCTGAAAGAATTCAACCCGCATATTCAATGCTATTCCGCCCAACCGGACACCCCTTTTCATGGTCTCGAAGGGTGGAAGCATATGGAGACGGCGATCAAGCCGGGAATCTATGATGAAAGCCTGGCTGACGGGGATCTCACATCCGGCACCGAAGAAGGATATGAGATGGGTCGTTTTTTGGCGCGAAATGAAGGCTTATTCACCGGCATCTCGGCCGCTGCGGCTGTTGTCGCTGCCGTGCAACTGGCGCAAGAGCTGGAACAAGGGGTCGTGGTGACCATCCTGCCTGATGGGGGCATGAAGTATCTCAGCGAGCGTTTTTGGACCGAATAAAATTCCCAGGAAAATATCGCCGCTGATCATGTTGCAGATAAACGAGACGTTGTTAAATCAAATTAAAGCGCATGGCATCGCCTCCTATCCTTATGAAGGATGTGGATTGCTGTTGGGCCATATCGCAAACGGAACGAATGTGGTCACGGCCGTGCGCCCCTTGCCCAATATTTGGCCTGATGAAGAAGAAAAAAGGGTACGCTTTCGCATCGCCGAAGATGATTGGCGCGATGTGGAGGTTGAGGCCATGATGAAAGATTTGGATGTCGTGGGTGTCTTTCACAGCCATCCCGACAACCCACCCGTGGCCTCGCCCAGAGATTTAGCCTGGGCCGCCTGGCCTGGCTATTCCTATTTAATTACGCAAATAAACAACAAACAACCGGCGCTGAGCCAATCCTGGCAGCTGCTAGCCGATCGGTCCGGTTTTGTTGAAGAAAAAATTTTGGAGAAGAGTGAATGACAACCATTAGAATTCCAACCCCTCTCCGGCCATATACCGGGGGGCAAAGCCAGGTGGCCGTCAGCGGCAGTACCGTTGGCGCCGCCCTGGAAGATTTGACCGGCCGGCATCCTGACCTGCGCCGGCACCTCTTTGAAGGGGACAACCTGCGCAGCTTTGTCAATATTTATTTAAACAAGGAAGACGTACGCCAGCTTGATGGCAAAGACACGGCCGTTCAAGAAGACGACACATTGATGATCATCCCGTCCATAGCCGGCGGGAACAATGTAGGGTTATAAAAATGAGTGCAATCGATCTTATTGACCCGGCTGTTGTTGAACTGTCACATGAAGAAGTTCAACGATATAGCCGCCACCTGATCATGCCCGAAGTGGGCATGGGCGGCCAGAAAAAACTAAAAGCAGCCAGCATCTTATTAATTGGCGCCGGCGGACTTGGCTCACCCCTGGCCATGTACCTGGCCGCGGCGGGCATCGGCCGCATTGGTCTCGTCGATTATGATGTGGTTGATTACAGTAATTTACAGCGCCAGGTGATTCACGGCACCGATGATGTCGGCCGTTTGAAATTAGAAAGCGCGCGCGACCGTATCCGCGGCATTAATCCTCACGTGCAGGTGGACACCTATGAAGTACCCCTGACTTCAGATAACGCTCTGGATATCCTGGCTCCCTACGATATCGTCATCGACGGCACGGATAATTTCCCAACCCGTTACCTGACCAATGACGCCTGTGTCTTACTGGGCAAGCCCAATGTTTACGGTAGTATCTTCCGCTTTGAGGGGCAAGCCTCCGTATTTTACGCTGAGGAAGGTCCCTGCTATCGTTGCCTTTTCCCCGAACCGCCGCCGCCGGGATTGGTTCCAAGCTGCGCCGAAGGGGGTGTTTTAGGCATTTTGCCGGGCACGATTGGTCTCGTCCAGGCCACGGAAGCGATCAAGCTGATCCTGGGCATTGGCGAGCCACTGATCGGCCGTCTCTTGCTCTATGACGCCCTGGGCATGACCGTGGACGAAGTGCGCCTGCGTAAAAATCCGGACTGCCCCGTTTGCGGGGAAAATCCCACCCTGACAGAGCTGATTGATTACGAACAGTTCTGCGGTGTTCCCGCCCATGACAATAGCCTCTATATGGCTGATGCCGAGGCCGGGGCGGGCGTTCCTGAAATAACACCGGGCGAGTTAAAAGAACGGCTTGATCATGGCGAGGAACTGTTCATCGTCGATGTACGCGAACCACATGAATGGGAAATCTCCAACCTTGAATCCCTGGGTGCGGTTCTAATTCCCCAGGGGCAGGTGTTGAATCGTATGAACGAACTGGACACAGCCCAGGAAATCGTTGTTCAATGCCGCACGGGCGCTCGCAGCGCGGCCGTTATTCAAGATCTGCAAAATCACGGCTTTAAAAAACTGTACAATCTGGAGGGCGGCATCAATCGCTGGGCCAGGGAAATCGATCCCAGCCTGCCGGTTTATTGAGTCAATAAAATGGTCCAATCTTGAAGATTGGACCATTCCTATCATGGCCAAAATTTAATTTTTTGTGATACTATCTAGCCAAATGTTGGCAAAAGAAATCACAGAAATTGTGGCCTCCAGCCCCTTCCTTGCCGGCTTAGAACCCGCTGAAATCCACACATTTATTGAACAAGGACGCCTTCGCCATGCACAAGAAGGCGCTTATCTGTTCCATCAGGGCGATTTTGCCGACACTTTTTACATTCTCTCTGAAGGGCGTGTCCGCTTATTACAGTTAGGTCCTGATGGCAACCAGGTTACCCTCAGTTATTTCGGTCCTGGTGACGGTTTAGGCATCATCGTCGCTTTGAGCGAGATGCCCTATCCGGCATCGGCCGAAGTCATAGAGGACAGCACGACCTTATCCTGGAATCGGTACACGACACAGGAAATGATGCTGCAAATGCCACAATTGGCGCTCAACGGTATGGAACTGATTGCCGGCCGCTTCGCCCAACTACAGGAACTGTATTTTGAAATGGCCACTCAGCGCGTTGAACAACGAATCGCTTTAACGCTTTTGCGTTTAGCACGTCAGTTCGGCAAGCGGATTGAGGATGGCGTGCTTATTGATATGTCTCTATCTCGCCAGGAACTGGCCGATATGACCGGAACCAACATATACAATGTCAGCCGCATCCTCAGCAAGTGGGAGCAGGCGGGCATCGTACGCACCGGCCGGCGAGAGGTTACATTGTGTAAAGCGCACCAGCTTATCCTGCTCACAGAAGGTCCCCACCCAAATTAAGCCGTCCTTTTAACCCAATTTATTGCACTTTGCATTTCTGCAAAGACTACCATCTCCAAACCCTGTACGCTTAAAGTGTTTACAGTGTCCCCCTGCGCTTGCAGCAAAACAAGCTGCTTAGCGCAATTAAATATTAGGAGATGGAGATGGAGCTACAGAAAAGTTTCTTTAAAAAATATAAGTATTCAATTGTTGGTCTGGTCCTGGTTGTTATGGCTATCATTTTGATGGTAAGCTGCCAGGAGGATCCCAGTGCATCAGATGTTGGCCCCTCAGGAGCAGACACATCCGCCCTATCCGGCGATGCCGGGGCGATTGCTGAAGCGCGCGGGCTAACCCCCGATGATGTGCTGGCGGCCTTAAAAACCTATACCCCTTCGGGCGTTCATGATGAATACATCATGTTCGCTTCCGGTGGGCACAGCGGGCAAATTTATGTCATCGGGTTGCCGTCAATGCGCATTATCAAAACCATCGCCGTCTTTACACCCGAACCCTGGCAGGGATACGGTTACGGCGCCAAAGGTACGATGGAAGTGTTGGCCGGCGGTAATGCTGAAGGCAGCATGATCACCTGGGGGGATACGCATCACCCCGCGCTTAGCGAAACCGAGGGTGAATATGACGGTGAATTTGTATTTATTAACGACAAGGCCAACGGCCGTGTCGCCGTCGTTGATCTCAAAGATTTTGAAACCAAACAATTAGTCAAAAACCCCATCGCCCTGGGCGATCATGGCGGCACTTTCGCCACGCCGGATACCGACTGGGTCATCGAAGGTGGCCAATATGGCGCCCCCTTGGGTTGGGAATACAGTACGCTCGATGATTATGCTGAAGATTATCGGGGCATGGTCACCTTCTGGAAATTCGATCGCGAAGCGGGCCGTATCCTGGAAGATGAATCCTTTGCCATCGAACTGCCCCCTTACTGGCAGGACTTATGCGACGCCGGCAAGCTGGCTAGCGACGGTTGGGTTTTCTGTAACTCTTTCAACACTGAAATGGCGACCGGTGGCGTCGAAGACGGCAATCCACCATTTGAAGCGGGCGCATCCCAGAATGATATGGATTACATGCATATCATCAACAAGGACAAAGCTGTAGAGGTCGCCGCTGCCGGAAATACAATCGATGTGAAAGGTTTTCCAGTCATTCCACTGGACGTGGCCATAGCAGAAGAACTGCTTTATTTCGCTCCCGAACCGAAAAGCCCCCACGGTGTTGACGTCACACCGGATGGCCAATTCCTGACCGTCTCCGGAAAACTGGACCCCCATGTCACCATCTACAGCTTCCAGAAGATCCAGGATACCATCGCCGCCGGGGGGCATGATACCGATCAATATGGCGTACCGATCCTGCCCTTTGACGATATCGTGGAAGCCCAAATCGAGGTCGGTTTAGGGCCGCTGCACACGCAGTATGATGACCAGGGTTATGCCTACACCAGTCTGTTCTTGGAGCCGTCCGTTGCCCGCTGGACCTTGGGTGGCGATTACTCGGACCTGCATGAGGAAGAAGATTGGACGCTGGTAACCAAAACCCCCGTACAGTACAACGTCGGCCATATCGCCGTCGCCGAGGGGGATACCGTCAGTCCCGACGGTAAATACCTGGTGTCAATGAATAAGTGGGCTATTGACCGCTTCGCCAACGTCGGCCCGTTGCTGCCTCAAAACTTCCAGTTGCTGGACATCTCCGAACCGGGAACTACGATGCCTTTAATCTATGATCTGCCCATTCCTGATGGCGAACCCCATTACGCGCAAATCATCAAAGCCGATAAGCTAGATCCCTGGGAAGTTTATCCGGAAATCGGCTGGAACCCGCATACCAACCAGATCGATGAAAATGTGGTGCAGCTTGGCGAAGAGCGCATTGAACGAGATGGCAATGAAGTCGAAATTTGGATGACCGCCGTTCGCAGTCACTTCACCCCCGAACGTGTCGATATCAAGAAAGGGGATCATGTCACCTGGCATATCACCAATGTGGAACGCGCCTATGACGCCACTCACGGTTTCTCCCTGCCTTATTACAATATCAATGTCAGCATTGAACCAGGCGAGGCGGTGACATTCGAGTTCGACGCTACCGAAGATGGCGTCTTCTCCTATTATTGCAGCGAATTCTGCTCGGCCTTGCACCTGGAAATGACTGGTTACTTACTGGTTGAGCCATAGTTCTAACAATCAAAAGGTGCCAACTTTCATAGAAAGTTGGCATCTTTCCTAAATTTTGAGATGAGTACCATGAGTTTTTTTCAAAGATTTATCGGCCCGCGTGTGCCGCAAGATGCCGCAGACAGGGACAGGCAGCAGTTCCGCATCCCGACTATCCTATTCGTCGCTGCCGCCCTGCTGCTTCTTGTGTCTATCTTCCTTCCTTACTGGGAAATGACCTTGCTTGCGCCGCAATATCCTAACGGCTTGCATGTCACGGCTTATGTGAATGAATTAACAGGAGACATAGCTGAGATCGATGGGCTAAATCATTACATCGGGATGCGGCCGTTAAACGAGGCCGCCAAACTGGAACGGTCGATCAGCGTTTTCGCCATAGGCGCCCTGGCCCTGCTCGTTTTGGCGGCCGTTTTTGTGCATACAAAATGGGTCGTTCTCTTTGTTTTACCGGCGATTCTGATGCCGGTTGTCTTTCTGGTCGATTTACAGTACTGGCTGCGTGAATTTGGCCTGAACCTGGATGAAACGGCCGCTTTGAGCAGCGCCATCGATCCCTTCGTGCCTAAAGTATTGGGCCGGGGCGTGATCGCCCAGTTTGAAACAGTCGCCACACCCGGCATTGGTCTTTGGCTGGCTTTCCTGGCCTCGGTGCTGTGTATCTTAGGTCTCTACTATCATCGCAAAGCCTATAAACCGCTGGTTGATAAGAAGAATGAGGATCAATAGCAGGGCATGATGCGCCGTTTAACTGTCTCCTTCTTTATTTTCCTGCTCGCCGGATGGCTGCTGGCGATGCCGGTTTCAGCCCAAGACCAGGCAATTGTTATATCGGCCGAAGATTTACCCATAGCTATCGCCACCGCTAAGGATGGTGACGTCATAAAGGTCCAAGGCGGTGTGTTTCAAGGCTCCGTGGTGATTGATAAAAGCCTGACCTTGATTGGCGAAGAGTGGCCGGTGATCGACGGTCAAAACCAGGGAACGGTCGTACACATCACCGCACCTGATATCACGTTCCGCGGGTTCTTAATCAAAAACAGTGGCCAATCCTTAGACCAAGAAAATTCGGGAATTGCTGTCGTTGCCCCACGCGCGACCATTGAAAACAACCGTTTTGAAGACACCCTGTTTGGTATTTATTTGAAAGAAAGCCACCATAGCGTCATCCGCGGCAACACTATTAGCAGCAAAGAGCTGGAAGTACAGCGACGGGGCGATCCCATTCGCCTCTGGTACAGCACCGATGTATTGATTGAAAATAACATAGTCGATAAAGGGCGCGACGTGGTCTTGTGGTATTCTGAACGGCTCCTGCTGCGCAACAATACGGTCACGAACGGCCGCTATGGCCTGCATTTCATGTATTGTGATGATGCCAGGATCGAACACAACCGCCTGCTCAACAATTCCGTGGGCGCTTTCCTGATGTACAGCCGCCGGGTCAACTTACACAACAACACCATTGCCGGAAACCGGGGACCGAGTGGGTATGGCGTCGGCCTTAAGGATATGGATGACGCATTTATCAGCGGCAACCTGTTCCTGGACAACCGGGTCGGTGCCCACCTGGACACTTCACCCCGCGAGATCGACAGCATCGGCGAATACAGTGACAATGCCTTTGCCTACAATGATATTGGCGTGGAATTAATGCCTGCCGTGCGCCGCAACATGTTCAGCGGCAACAGCTTCATTGATAATGAACAACAGGTGGCCGTCGCCGGCGGCGGCACTATTCGTGAAAA
>JANQGC010000005.1 GCA_028277515.1 Anaerolineae bacterium | reverse complement strand
CTTTTGACCATAGCGAGCGGCACTGGTGATGGTTCGTTCCGGGAAGGAGATGCGGTTCATGGCCGCCACCTTCGCTATTGGCCCCAATAAATGGACGAGCGCCGTGATGTAATAGGGTCCCATATCGAATAAGGGTCCGGCTCCTTCTTTATAGAAAAATTCCGGGTTGGGATGCCAGCTTTCCGGCCCACGGCTGAGCATAAAGGCGGTCGCGGCCACCGGTTGGCCAATTGCCCCTTCATCAATCAGCCGGCGGCAGGTTTGCAATCCGCCGCCTAAAAAGGTGTCCGGCGCGCAGCCGACGCGCACCCCTTTGGTGGCAGCGGCGCGCAGGACGGCCCGGCCGTCGGCGCGGGTGATGGCCAGCGGTTTTTCACTGTAGATATGCTTGCCGGCGGCAATGGCGGCTAAGCTGACCTCGGCGTGGGCAGTGGGGATGGTGAGATTGATGACGATATCGATCTCAGGATCGGCTAACAGCGCATCGACCGTGTAGGCATGGGGAATATCATGCTCTGCTGCTTTGGCTTGAACCGCTTCGGGCAGCAGATCAGCAACCGCCCATACTTGTAGAAAGTCGAACAAACGACAGCCCTGCACATAGGCGCTGCTGATATTGCCGCAGCCAATGATGCCGATTTTAACGGGTTCCATGGGCTAATCCTTTGCTGGTGAGATAGATATAGCTTTCTTGCACGGCGGTCATCATGTCACTGTCACAACGATCCAATTCCACTACCAGCCAATCGGCCGCTTCTGCATGTGGTAGGATCTTGCTGTAATCAAGTGCGCCCTGACCGACGGCCGTCATATTGGCTTCAGGCCGATCGGCCGGGCCATCCTTCACATGAATTAATGGCGCTTTTTCGCCAAATTCGGCCAACGCTGAGACAGGATCAACATCGGCTACTTTGATCCAATACAGGTCTAATTCATAGAAAATGGTGGGATCACACTTTTGTAGCCAGAGGTGATACGGCCGAATCCCATCGACCACCGCAAACTCCCACCAATGGTTGTGCACACCGAGACGAAGGCCATGATTGGCCGCTTCGGCGGCTCCCGCATTCAATTGGTCGATGACCTTATCTATGTGAGCCAGGCTCAGATACTCTTCAGGGGGTAGATAGGCGCAGACCATTCGTTCACAGCCCAGGGCTGCCATCAGATCAAGGGCGCTGTTTTTCATGTCGCCGAAGGGCAATGGAGCATGTGCCGCGCAAATGGTGAGACCCAACTCGTCAAACAGCGCTTTCGCGCTGGCAGGAGTCACGCCGGTGGGAAAACCGGCCGTTTCCACTCCCGCATAACCCATATCGGCAATGCGGCGTATGGTTCCGGTAAAATCACGCGCCAATTCTTCGCGCACGGTATAGAGTTGTAAGGCAATGGGTTTGGTCATGTTTCTCCTCCGAAAATAGGATGCAGATTCACGCAGATAAACGCAGATTTTCATTTATGGTGGTGCGCCGTGGTGCGTGAAGTCTCCTTTGAATATTACGCAATCTTAACTCAGCTTGATAACTTCATCCATATTAATTGCATGATTACTAAAAATCGGATTTCAGCGTGGCGAAGTGAAAAAGATGACAATAATTGGGTAAAAGAGGTTTTGTTTATTGCCAGATCGACCGTTTGCCAACACAATATATAAATGATGAAAAAGATTGCCCTGTTTTCGCTTTTGGCCTTTTTGTTCCTGGCTGCCTGTGAGGATGTTGGCCCTGAGGTTATCCCCGAACCTGAGGCAACGGAACTTCCTTCGACAGAGACGGAACAGACGACGGCCGATTCGGAAAGCGGTGTGGAGGAGCCAACAACAGAGCCTGCTCCAGATCCTGCAGCAGGGTCAGGGTCCGGAGCAGAAGGTGTGCTGTTCAGCGAAGTGCTGATTGGCGCGCCAGGGGACAACAACCGCGAGTTCATCGAATTTTATAATGCCGGCGATTTGGCGCTGAACCTGGACGGTTATTCGCTCTGGTACCGGCTGGATGACGGGCAGGAGCCGCAGCAGGTTTATACCTGGCATGGCCGGGCTGAGGCGCCGCCGCTGGGCCATTTTCTGTTGGTTCGTGAAGGGCAGGATTTCGGGCTGATCCCCGACGGTTATTTTGATGTACCCCTTTCCCAGCGTAAGGGTGGCCTGGTTTTGCGCGATGCCGCGGGGCAGGATGTGGCCGTTTTCGGTTGGGGGGAAGCGCCGCCGGATTTTGTGGCCGGATCAGGCGCGGCCGTGCCCGGTGATGGAGCCAGTATGGAGCGGCTGCCCGGTGGTGATGTCGGGCATAGTCAGGACAGCGGCGATAACGCGGCCGATTTTGTGGCCAACGATTCCCCCAACCCACAAAACAGTGGCAGTCCGGCGACACCATTGGCCGGGGAACACCTGGAAGTGATATTACAAGCGCCGGAGACAGTGCAGCCGGGTGTTGAATTTGATCTGATCCTGACCGTGACCAACCAGGGCAGTGCAACGGCCGAAAATATAGAAATTGGCCTGCCCATTGTTGAAACGTTTGCCGTCGTTCAGGTTCCGGAGGGGGCTGAAGAAGTGAGCGGTCTGCTGACCTGGACTTTGCCCAATTTGGGAGCGGAAGAGAGTATGCAGGCGGCGGTGACGCTGCAAAGCCCATTTACCTATGTCGACACCATTTTCAGCGGCGCGTATGCCCAGGCCGAAGGAGGCCTGCCAGATTATGGCGCACCCCAACTCACGACGATGGCCGGCGGGGCTATTCCAGTGGCCACGGCACGCGAACTGCTGGACAGCACCGTTTCCATAGAAGGCATTGCGACCATGTATACTGGCGGTTTCTTTGCCGGATCGGGAACCAAATTTTACTTGCAGGATGAATCGGGCGGCATCCAGGTGTATGCGCCCAATGGCGGGGGTGTGCTGGATGTACAGATTGGCGACCGCGTGCGCGTGACCGGCGATATTGAATTGTATCGTGATTCAATTGAGCTTGTGCCGGGTGATTTCAATGTTGATGTCGAGGTGCTGGAAGAAGCGGCGGATGATGTTGAACCAGTGCCGATTACGCCGCTGGATAATGAAAACAGCGACGAGGTGCTCGGCCGTTTGAACCGCATCGAAGGCACGGCGACGCGCATTGAGGAATTTACATACTCCTTTGAAATCGACTTGATGGATGATGACGGCAACGAGACGCTGGTCTATATTGATAAGGATTCCCGGGTGACGGCCGAACCGCTGGAGGTGGGCGAGCAGTATCGCATTAGCGGAATTAGTGAGTTTTACAGCAGTGAAAAACGGCTCATGCCCCGTTTACAGAGCGACATTGTGCAGATCTTCCCGCCGGTGCTGCTGTTGGATGTGAGAACGGCCAATGATGCCCAGCCGGGGGAGATTTTGACTTATGTGATTTCGGCCACCAACCATACGGCCGAACCGCTGACGAATGTGCAAATTAGCGCCCCGGTTCCGGCAGGGACGACCTTAGCGCAGATCAGCGCCGGGGGTTCTGCCGGGCTGGAAGATGTGGTTGATGGCTCGCAGGTGAATTGGACCCTGGATGAGATTGCCGGTGATGGCGGGTTGGCCGTGGTCAGTTTTAATGTGCGGGTCGATGATGAGCGGACGGAACCATTGGCGTTGGGAGCGGTGTCGGCGACGGCCGAGCAGTGGCCGGAAACGGCGCAGACAGAGCCGCTGCTGACCTTCATGGGCGAGACCGTGCCTATTTGGGCGATTCAAGGACCGGGTGAACGGTCGCCGTATGTGCTCAGCGATAGGGCGACCCAAGGGGTGGTCACAGGCGTTTTCCCGGAACTGGGCGGTTTTTGGATTCAAGAGTTGGAGACGGATGATGATCCGGCGACGTCGGCGGGTTTGTTTGTGCTGTTTGGCGATGGTGATGCGGCCGAACTGCCGGTCCTGGAAGGGGATTTAGTACAGGTAGACGGCCGTGTGCGCGAGATTTCAGGCCAGACGACACTGCAAGTCAGTGGTGGAGAAGACATACTCTTGCTGGACGAGGAACAACTTCTGCCTACACCACAGGACTTTGATCCACCACAGGAGGATGAGACAGCGCAGATTTACAAGGAATCATTGGAAGGCATGCTGGTTGCCCTGCCGGGGACAGGCGTTGTGGTTGCCCCGACTTCGCAGTATGGCGAATACACGCTGGTCAATGAATCCTGGGGGGTTGACTCGGTGCGCCGTGGGGAAGCAACTGGATTCTTGATCGCGGTTGATGATGGTTCCAGTACGGTTCATGGGGACAATTCCACGCTGCCCTACGTGGTTAATAAAGGGGACCGGGTCACTGATTTGGTGGGGCCACTGGCTTTCACTTTTGAGCAGTTCAAGATTGAGCCGCTGACCCGGCCGGCGGTTGAGAGTAGTGAGCGGGAGATTCCGATCCTGGAACCTGCCGGGGAAAACCAGTTCAGTGTGGCCACGTTCAATGTGGAGAATTTCTTTGACACCCGCGATCCCCATCCCAGCAGCCCGCCCCGCCCCAGCCGGGACGAATATGAAAACAAGCTGGCCAAGATCGGCGCGGCGATTGAGGGGATGGGCGCGCCGCATATTATCGGCTTACAGGAAGTGGAGAATATTGGCGTGCTGGAAGACCTGGCGGCGCTGGATGCCCTGTCGCCTTATGCATATGAAGGGCATCTGATCGAAGGGCCGGATGCGCGAGGCATCGACGTGGCCTACCTGGTGCGTGGCGATAGGGTTTCGATAGAGTCGGTGGAGGCTTTCCCGGAACCGACAGGGCTGACGACACGGCCGCCGCTGCTTATCAAAGCGGTCATCGAATTGGAATCGGGACCGCAAACGGTGTATGTGACTAATAATCATCTCTCGTCGCTGGCCAGTGGCGAGGCGGCGACGGAACCACGGCGCACGGGCCAGGCGGCGTGGAACCTGGAGATTATTGATGGGGTGTTGGCTGAAGACCCGGAGGCGCAGTTTATTGTGCTGGGTGATTTGAATTCCTTCCTGGGTACGCCGCCGTTGGATGTATTACAGGAAGCCGGTTTGCGCCATGCGTATGAGTTTTTTACGGATGAAGCGGATTTTCCCTATACCTACATCTTCCAGGGGTCGACGCAGACGCTGGACCATATCTTGATGAGTGAGGAGTTGTTTGGCCGGGTAAGCGATGTGAGTACGTTGGCTATCAATGCTGATTATGCTATCGGCCCGGCCGATGATGAATCGCCGCTGCGCGTGTCTGATCATGATCCGCTGGTGGTTGTGTTTACGGTTGAAGAATAAAGGGGAAACCTTGTAGCGTGATCGTGGCGCGAGTATTTTACTTAAACAAATCAGAATGAGAGCCAGTGCGCTCGAAAATTATCGCTTTTTCTTCTAGTTTATATATAAGCAACCAGTCTGGCTCAATATGGCACTCTCGCCGGCCTTTAAAGTTGCCAATGAGTGAATGATCGCGATATCGTTTTTCCAATGGCTTTTCATCCACAAGCAGGGAAATTACAATCTTAAGTTTATTAATGTTTTTCCCGCGCTTTTTAACCCGTTTGAGGTCTTTCTTAAATTGTCTGGTATACCCTGGTTCAAGCATCAGATGCCGAGTTGATCAAATAATTCTTGTTTATCCTTGGTCCGTATGACATACTCTCCAGCATCAGTTTCTTGCAACGTTTTCAAGGTCACTTCGTTGGGAATCTTAACCTCAAAGGGCAAACCACGGGTTAATGTGATCTGTCGATAGAAGAGAGTTACAGCATCAGTGGGTGACAATCCGAGTTCGCGTAAAATAATTTCAGCGTCTGCTTTTAGTCCTGGTTCAATTCTCGCTTTAACGACTGCTGTTTTTGCCATTTTTCTCCTTACAATAAAATGTGTACCAAATGTGACACATTTTCCTAGTTTTTAGTTCTTTTGTCAAGAAAATGGAGGATTGTAAGACGATTTCTTCAGCAGAAAGACCCACTACCCGGTTGCCGTCCACATCATAGATGAAGGAAGCAATGGTGGTGCTCCCATCCTTAACTTCTACCAGCCGGTTTTCATAATCGAAGACCTGGGTGTAGGTCGTGCTCCCGATGGTGCGCGTGGTCTGGTTGCCGTTGCCGTCATAGCCGTAGCTGTTGCCGAAAGCGGCCGTGACGGCATGGGGTTGGGTCGGGCTGTAGGTAAAATTGTTGCCGTTATTGCTAGTAATATTGCCGATGGCATCGTAGGCATAGGTATGATTGTACTGGACCGTGCCCACGGCCGTTGTGCTAGCGCTGGTCAGGCGGTTCAACCAATCGTAACCGAAGCTCTGCACCTGACCGCCGTTTAAGGCGTCAGTGATGCCGGTGACATTACCGGTATCATCGTAGCTGTAGCTCAGGTCCTGCAAATGTATCGTCCCCCCGCTCCCGCTGCCAGCCTGCTTTTGTTGTAAGCGTAAGCTGCCGCTCTCATAACTGTAGGTAATAGTCGCCCCATTGCTGCCCTGGTCCAGGCGCAAGGAGGCGATTTGCTCATCCGGCCGTAAGTTGCGCTGTCCAAGATATGCATGCCGGACTGGCAACTACCAAGGCCACGGGCAAAAGGGAGATAGCTTCAGAATAAAAAGAAGCCGGCATTGCTGTACCAACTCTATGACCAGCGCCAGCACTCATTTGAGGAGATGTGCGATATCCTGAATATTTCCCTGTTCACTTTGTATAACTATATAGATTAGCGAAATGAAAAATAGGCGTGCACAGAATTGATGTGTATTTGTCATAGTTTATGCAATCATTAAGGAGTAGTAATATTGTTGGCTGGATACGGTGCCGTCCTGGACCTGGGTCAAGAGCACACTGATACTGCCCAAATTAGGTCGCAGGGCCATCTGGTCCGTTATAATAGTGGGTCATTGCTCTTTCCTGGAAAGAGTTCTGACGTTATTTACCACGACTCGTATCATCATTTGGATGGACAGTAGAGATACTTCCTACTCATTTTCTTCCATGAGCAGTTTAACTTAACATTGCTTGCTGGATTGATCCTTATTTGGCAGGATCAATTTAGAATGAGGCTCTTTCAAGTATCTCTTCAGCAGCTGCGCGAACCTCCTCTGACGGGTCCTGACTCATTCGATTTATAACAGGTATCATCTTAGGTCCACCGATCATACCAAGGGATAAAATGGCTTCTACCCTAACCATGCTCTCAGGATCATTTAAAAGCCCTTCAATAGCTGGAAGAGCGGTTTTACTTTTACCACGCCCTAAGATAGTAAGAGCCCACATTCGTGTGCCTGGGTTATTATTGTCGAGAGCAGAAATAAGTTTTGGCTCTAACACCCCCCAAGGGAATTGTTCCAAAATATGCAGTAAATTCCAATATAAGCCAAAACCCGTACCTAAACCGAAGGCATTTAACAAGTCAGGAATATTATCTGAAGTTATAAGAGAAGAATTTTCGTATAATTCCATCACAACTTCTTGATATTCTTTTAGAAGAGCTTCTTCGCTAATTAACTCTTCATCTTTTGGCATAGGTGACAATTTTTGAAGATTCTTCATCAATATTGAAATTCGTTCTTTATTTGCCATTAAGAAGCCTCATTTTTTCATTAGACCAGGAAAATTTTTTCTATAATAATCAAGTAATTTTAGAAAGCCTTTATTATATTCTGATCCCACAATTGATCGTAAGTCCCAGATATCTGTAGCTACAATTGTCCTAAAAGATTTATTTTTATCTGCTTGTAATGCTTAAGCTCCCTTAATGCCGTAAGTTCTAGTTTGAACATGGATACTATGGAGTAGTTCAATTGCTCCGCCTTTCCCATATTCGGTGAATTTATGACCAGCCTGTGGGATATGGTGATGTTCTAAGTTATCACCAACTCTTGCTCTATGCTTTAATGAATTATAACTTCCAACGTCGCCAGCTTTTAAAGGTTGATTACTACCAATCCAGCTGTTTGCTGTTATCATCATACTGAGAGCAAACAGTTCTGGATTTTCATCCACTGCTCGGCCGATAGCCCTTCTTCCTCCCATACTTTGTGAAGTAAGTTCCCTATCATGTTCCAAAGATTCAACCATTTGTGGGTAAGTAAAACCAGTTTTTCCTCGATTAATATAATGATCAGCTCCTAAAAGTTGCGCCTTATAATTAAGGTATGTTATCCACTCGTTTATTGCATCAAA
>JANQGC010000228.1 GCA_028277515.1 Anaerolineae bacterium | reverse complement strand
TCGCGAAACCAGATGCGGCGGATGCGATCCCCGGCACTCATATCTCTATATTCCCAGATGGCGAAAATCTCTTCTGTTCCGGCCGGGAAGACTTGCTGCGGGCGGGTGTCCGGCGATGTGGCAAACCGCAAATCTCGAAACCGGGTTTGTGATTGTATGGTAGCCACTGCTGATGGAGAAAAAGTTGGTGCAGCAACAGTTGGTACAGGTCGAGTTGCCTGGATTTGGGGTGCAGCCGTGGCAAAGGTGAGTAACGGGGATTCAGGTTTGGGTTGAACTGTTGCTAATGCTCCGAAAACAGCCGTCGGTGTCATTTCCGGCCTGGTTGGTGGCTCAATCGTCAATAACCGGCAGGAGGTCAATAAAAGAAGTAGCAACAGGCCGAACAAAACTTGTTTTTTCATCCCAACTAAAAACAATCTCCACCCAAATAGGCCAGCGCCGACTCAATATTGTCGTCTAAAGGCTGAACAGCATCCAACGATAATCGCTTTTCAGTCCAAGGTTCAAAATAATCCTCCACGCGGTGCACATCAGACCATTGTAGCTCCGGCCAACCGGGGATGCCTCGTTTCCGGCTTTCAAGGCGCTGGCGATGGATCATGGGTTCTGAACAATAACATTCGATTACACGCCAATGTGCGCCATTTTTGACCGCCAGGTCCCGCCAATGGGTACGAATGCGCTCAAAACTGGCTACGCAATCAAGAATTGCCGATTGTCCTAACAGCAATTGTCTTTCAGCCAATACTCCTAGCAAATCATATCCTATATATCCCAAATTATTTTCCAATAGCACCTTGGGAAAAATCCCGGAGCGCAACATCACTGCTTCTAAATGATCTTTAGCAAAAACCGGAATCCCTAAAGCGCGGCCCACCGCTTCGGCGATACTACTCTTACCTGTTCCTGGTAATCCGGAGAAGACAATCAATTGCATGCATCCAATTTAGCATGATTTTGTAGTGTGTCACCAACGAATAATTGTTGATTAATAGGCGTTATACGTCCAATCAACGGAAAGTCGCGAGTTTTAATTTGTGAACGCTGCTGTTAAACAGGGCTCATTTATTCCCAGTTTCCCAAATTTATCCCAAATCCGATTTGGGATAAATTTGGGATAAAAGTTTCGGTTTTTCTGCCGGTGCTGTTTGCTTAAAAGTTAACTGAAATTACCCTGAGATCATAGCTTCTCACCAATAACTTTGATAAAATTAAGGGTCGCACTGGCACAAATGAGCTAATAAGGACCCCAATATGTCTCTGGATAAAATTATCGTGCGTGGCGCACGTGAACATAATTTAAAGAATATAAACGTGGAAATCCCACGCGATAAGCTGGTGGTCATTACCGGACTTTCCGGTTCCGGTAAATCTTCCCTGGCCTTTGACACCATCTTCGCCGAAGGACAGCGCCGCTATGTGGAATCCTTATCGGCGTATGCCCGGCAGTTCTTGGGTCAGATGGAGAAACCGGACGTCGACCAAATCGAAGGATTAAGCCCGGCTGTATCCATCGACCAGAAAGGGGTTAGTCAAAATCCCCGCTCTACGGTGGGAACGGTGACCGAAATCTATGACTATCTGCGCCTGCTGTTTGCCCGCGCGGGTACGCCACATTGCCCCAAATGCGGCCGTCCGGTGATGCCCCAATCGGCGGAGCAAATCGTCGGCGACGTTCAGCATATGCCTCCCGGCAGCCGCATTCAGGTTCTCGCTCCCCTTGTGCAAGGGCGCAAAGGGCATCACCAACCCGTTTTTGAAGATGTACGTAAGGCAGGATTTGTTCGTGTGCGTGTCAATGGTGAGGTGCGCAATGTTGACGAAAAGATTGAGCTGGATCGTTATAAAAACCACCATATCGAAGCGGTTGTTGATCGTTTGATTATCCGCCATGATCCGCATGACGATAGTGAAGAAGCCCAGGCTGACCGTACCCGCCTGACTGATTCAGTGGAAACTGCTCTGCGCCTGGGCAGCGGCATTGTGATCATTAATGATGTCACGGATCGTGACAATCCGGCGGATCATCTTTACTCCGAGCATCTCTACTGCCCATATGACGGAACGAGCATCCCACCCATTGAGCCGCGCACATTCAGCTTCAACAGCCCGCATGGCGCCTGCCCGGATTGTCAAGGGTTGGGCACCAAGAAGGAGTTGGAAGCGGATTTAATTGTGCCCAATAAAGATCTCAGCCTGGCCGATGGCGCGATTATTGGTTGGCCGACGGAGGACAAGGCGGGTTATTATTGGCAGCTTCTTAAAGCGACGGCCGAACATTTCAAAATCCCGATTGATGTGCCTGTAAATGAACTGCCGCCAACTCAAATGCGTATCTTGCTGCGGGGCAGTGGGCAAGAGCAAATTACGGTGACCTATATAAATCGCGAGGGGCATAAACGGCAGTATAAAACAAAATTTGAGGGTGTTTTACCCAATTTGTGGCGGCGTTATCATGAGTCCACTTCAGACTACGTGCGTAATAAGCTGGAGGGTTTTATGGTTAATCAACCTTGCAGCACTTGCGGCGGTTCCCGTCTTCAACCCGTTCCCCTGGCAGTGACCATTGGTGATTGCAATATTTCAGAAATCACCAGGGAACCGGTCGTTAACAGTCTGCAATGGGCTGAAAGCCTGGCCGATGATAAGACAACGCCGCTGACGCCGAGACAGCAGATGATTGCCCGGCCGATCATGAAAGAAATTCTTGAACGGCTCTCCTTCATGATCAATGTTGGCCTGGATTATCTGACCCTGGACCGCACGGCCGGCACGCTCAGCGGTGGTGAAGCGCAGCGCATACGCTTGGCTACCCAGATCGGCAGCCAGTTGATGGGCGTCTTGTATGTTTTAGATGAGCCAAGTATCGGTTTGCACCAGCGCGATAACGGCCGGTTGATCAATACCCTGAAAGGGATGCGTGATTTGGGTAATACGGTTCTGGTTGTCGAGCATGATGAGGACACCATGCGCGCGGCCGATTGGGTGGTTGACTTGGGACCGGGCGCGGGCAAGCATGGCGGTGAACTGGTTGCTGAAGGACCGCCGGAGGCGATTGCTGCCGATGAAGGCTCTCTGACCGGCGCTTATTTGAGCGGCCGAATGGAAATTCCCATACCCGGCGAACGGCGCAATGGTGATGGGCCGTCTTTGAAAATCATTGATGTCACGGAAAATAATTTAAAGAACTTGGATATTGAGATACCGCTCGGCCGTTTCGTCTGTGTGACCGGCGTCAGCGGCAGTGGTAAAAGTTCTTTCCTGATCGAAATCGTCAGCAAGAAGCTGAGCCAGCATTTTTATGGCTCGAAGGAACTGCCTGGCAAGCACGCACGTGTTGAAGGCTTAGAGCACCTGGATAAGGTGATTGAGATCGATCAAAGCCCGATCGGCCGAACGCCACGCTCCAATCCGGCCACCTATACCAATCTCTTCGGTCCACTGCGCGATCTCTTCGCCAGTTTGCCGGAGAGCAAGGTGCGCGGTTACAAACCGGGTCGTTTCAGCTTTAATGTCAAGGGTGGGCGCTGCGAAGCCTGCCAGGGGCAGGGGCAAAACCGTATTGAGATGCAGTTCTTACCCGATATTTATGTGCCTTGTGATATTTGTAAAGGTGCACGCTACAATCGCGAGACATTACAAGTCACTTATAAAGGCTTAAATATCGCCGATGTGCTCGATTTAACCATTGATGAAGCGCTGGAATTCTTTGAAAATATCACGCCCATCCGCCGCAAGTTACAGACGATGGTTGAAGTCGGTTTGGGTTACATCCACCTGGGACAGCCCGCACCGACTTTGAGCGGCGGCGAAGCGCAGCGGGTCAAGCTCAGCCGCGAACTCTCAAAAATTGCTACCGGCCGAACGATTTACATTCTCGATGAGCCGTCTGTCGGCTTGCATTCACACGACGTGGCCAAGCTGATCCAGGCGCTCGGCCGCCTGGTCGATAAGGGTAATACCGTGGTGATCATCGAGCACAATCTGGACATCATCAAGGTTGCCGACCATATCATTGACCTTGGCCCTGAGGGAGGCGACCGTGGCGGCGAAATCGTCGCCCAAGGAACGCCGGAGGATATAGCCCAGATAGAAGAATCTTACACTGGCCAATACTTGCGCGAGCATCTGGCGCAGCGGACTGCTACACTAAATTAGGAATCTGCCAAGGAAGATTCAGCGACATGTAACTTGCTGCAAAAAAGTTAACCCACTCTTTCAACTACAAATTTTAGAATTACCTTCACTCGCGGTTCGACTTTTAGCATAAACAATTTGGGTGGTTCTACCCTGAAATCCCTTGTGTTAACTTCCGTCACACCGCTGATTTCAAGGGTCCGGTCATCTAGCTGTTTGATGGACAATTTATCCTCAAGTCGCCGTGTGACCCCGTGAAAGGAAATATCGCCGGCAGCAAGGTAAACTCCCGTCTCGCCTGTTTCTTTTATTAGGGTAACTTCCGCTTTAATCGATGGGTAACGGTATATGTCGAGACGGCCTTGCATGGCTCTGTCAAGAAGAACATTGCCGCTTTTGAGACTCCTAACCTTTACTTCAAGATACCCACGTGGTTCTATGGAAAGGTCAAGTTGCCCATCGCTATCTAGTTCAGCTACAAAGAAACCATCCACCTCCTCTACGATAGTATGGATTGGATGAACAGTAGAATTAGCCCTCAATTCTAGTTTTGAAAGATTGTTAACCGCTTCAAATCGTGCCATACTTGCCTCTCTAAGCTTATTCATCCCTGCTAAATATAGTTAGGATAATCAAATATTTTTTATTCTTGCAGATGCTTATCAAGTGGACTACACTCTTTTTGTCCTTTTTATTCACTTTTCATATTCAAAACAAGGAGATCCAATTGACCAACTACGTATTAATCTATACAGGTGGGAGCGGCATGGGAATGAACGAAGAACAGCAGCAGGCTATCATGGCCGAATGGGGCGTATGGTATGGAAAACTGGGTGATGCCATCGTTGATGGCGGCAACCCTTTTGGTGCATCCAAAAGTATTGACGATTCGGGTGTGAGTGATGGCCCGGCAAGTTCTCCAGCCGCAACCGGTTACACCGTTATTTCTGCGGATTCTCTCAACGATGCGGTCGCCATGTCGCAAGATCACCCGCATATTAAGCATGGTGGACAAGTTACAGTTTATGAAACCTTCCAGGTAGGCTAATGAACCATATTGATTAAACTTACCTCATCGCTAATTGTTATAAATATTGGTTAATTCAACTCGCATTTATTGTGAATTGGATAAGAATAGTAAAAGCCGCTACGCTTCATATTGTAGTGGCTTTTTCTCATCAAGTTTGACGCTTTGATAAAGTTGCAACAGCACAGAAGTTTTCATTCAAACCTGCATAAAAAAAGTTAATGAAATGTTTTTGCCGGCATAAATTTAGATGGCTTGCCCCTTTCCTTATAGCCACTGCATTCGTCATATGGAGCGTTCGGTTTATTCACAAATCATCTTTCCTGATAAATGGTCAAAGGTATTTTTCTCTTTTTGATGATGCCATGATTTCCATGCGTTATGCCTGGAACCTTGCTAATGGCAATGGGCTGGTTTGGAATGCTGGGGAGCGCGTTGAGGGCTATTCAAACCTCTTAATGACCTTGGTCATGACTGTTTCCAATTTGCTTTTTGATAAACCATTCGCATCACTCAGTATCCAGATTTCTGGCATGATTTTGTTGCTGCTGCTCGCTTTCCTGGCCATAAAGATCAGCGAGCGGTTGCTGAGAGCTGATCTTGAATCTTACAAGGGTCTTGTTTATGCATTAATCACGCTTGGCGTACTGGGTTATTATCCTTTGGTTTATTGGTCCTTAATGGGCATGGAAACAGGTTTGTTGACCCTGCTCCTCCTCGTCGCGGCTCTATTTACCTTGCGCTATATTGATGAACGAAATAATCTGCAATTATATCTGGGAGCTGCAAGCCTGGGACTTGCCTTTTTAACGCGAAATGATTCGGCTATTTTCGCCATCACAATATTTGGTTACCTCCTGCTTACTACTATTAAATCTGACGATTTCTTTAACTCGATCAAACCAATAATACCGGCAGCACTCATCTTTACCGCTTTCGTGATTTTCCAGTTGGCTTTTAGATATTTTTACTATGGCCAATTGTTGCCCAACACCTATTTACTTAAGGTCACCGGGTTTCCGATCGAGTTGCGCATCATGAATGGCATAGGATTCCTACGCCCTTTCTTTAGGGAGACTATGTTGTTGATTTTTTTGGCAAGCCTGTCTTTGATCACTCACTTTAACCTACGCCGGGCATTTTTACTCTCGTTTTTGATCCTGGCTATCCTTTACCAGATCTGGAATGGAGGAGATCCCTGGCGAATATGGCGTATTATTTCGCCCGGCGTGCCATTTATCATCATATTAGCAACCATAGCTGTTTTGGAAATTGGGACTTCATATACCATCAGGGGAAAAATCCCGAAAATAGAGGTTTTGATTTCAAGGAAATTATCCGTTGGCCGAGCGATTTTGATGATCCTGGTGATCTTGACCGCACTCTTTTTTGTAAACCAACGCTTTATTCGGGAGATTGCCGGCTTTAGAAGACCTTTCCAGGTTATATCAAACAGGGATAATGTTCGGACAGCCCTTGCCATATCCGATTTGACTACTGAAGATTCGACAGTTGGTGTATTCTGGGCCGGAGCCATACCCTATTACTCGGAGAGAAGGGCGATCGATTTTCTTGGTAAATCTGACTATTATATTGCCAGTTTAAGCCCAGATTTATCTGGCAAAACCGGTTGGAACGGTATGTTGAGTGTTCCCGGGCACAACAAGTATGATCTAACCTACTCCATCCAGGAACTAAAGCCTACATTCATCCAAGGTTACGAATGGGGAAGCCAGGATCTCAGCCAATGGGTCACTATGAATTATCAAAAGATCGATATTAATGATGTTGAATTATATTTATTGATTGATTCCGATCAGGTAAATTGGTCAAAAATATCAGGAGATTAACTTTTGTGTTTGCCAATGATGAGTTGCACACCTTTTTTAGATGAAGCGTTTTTTGCCGATGAGCGCAGGAATATCGCTGAAATTTATCTGCCCAATGCCGAAACATGGGTTTATGAATTGGATGGTGTCGTTGTTGGCTTTATATCGCTTGTTGGTAATGAGGTAGGCGGAATATTTGTTGATTCTCGATTTCAAAGGCAAGAAATCGGCCGCGCATTGATCAATAAGGCCCGAAGCATGCGCGATGCCTTAGAGCTTGATGTCTTCAAAGACAACACAATTGGACGGCAGTTTTACAAAACATATGGTTTTGTTCAGATGGATGAATATGTACATGATGAAACTGGCTTTAAGCTCTTAAAGCTAGAATTGCAGTGTTAAACGTATTTTTGATCTTAGCAAAATAAAACGGCCGCTCCCATCTGGGAACGGCCGTTTCTACAAAAGGAGAAGCGATTGTCGAGCTGTGCGGGCTTTGTCAGCCCGGCACAGTTACTTGCTAAGCTGTTTCAAATTCACCTTCAATGACATCTTCATCGGCGTCCGGTGCGCTGCCGTTGCCTTCATCGGGGCTGCCGCCTTCCGGCTGGTATGCTGCCTGACCGATGGCCATAGCTGCTTGCTGCACGTCGTTGGTCAACTGCTTGATCCGTGCGCTGTCTTCGCCGTTGAGCGCTTCGCGCAGGGCGCTGATCTTGCTCTCGACCTCATCACGCAGTCCGGCAGGCGCCTGGCCATTCAAGTTCTCCAGGCTCTTTTCCGTCTGGTAGATGACCTGGTCGGCCGTGTTGCGCGCCTCGATCAATTCTCGTCGCTGCTGGTCGGCGCCGGCGTTTTGCTCCGCTTCACGCACCATGCGGTCGATGTCGGAATCGTTCAGGTTTGTGCTGGCCGTAATGGTAATGGCCTGACTCTGACCCGTGGCTTTATCCTTAGCGGTGACATTTAAGATGCCGTTGGCGTCAATATCAAAGGTCACTTCAATCTGCGGGATGCCACGTGGCGCCGGGGGAATACCGTCCAGGCGGAAGACGCCCAGCGCATTGTTATCGGCAGCCATTGGCCGTTCGCCCTGCAAGACCTGGATATCCACGGCGGTCTGGTTGTCTTCAGCGGTACTGAATACTTCCGTCTTGCGCGATGGAATGGTTGTGTTGCGCGGGATGAGGGTGGTCATCACACCACCCAAGGTCTCCAGACCCAGGCTCAGCGGCGTCACATCCAACAGTAAGACATCATTGACATCACCGGCCAAAACACCACCCTGCAAGGCCGCGCCTAAAGCAACGACCTCATCGGGGTTCACGCTTTTGTTAGGCTCTTTGCCTGTCATTTCGCGCACCAGTTCCTGGACCATGGGCATTCGGGTCGAACCACCGACCAAAACAACTTCATCCAGGTCGCTGGCTTTAATCTTGGCGTCTTGCAGAACACGATTCACCGGTTCCTTAATACGCTCGACCAGGTTGCCGGTCAACTGTTCCAGGCGTGCCCGGGTCAGGGTCATTTGCAGGTGCTTCGGGCCTTCGGCATTGGCCGTAATAAAGGGCAGGTTGATTTCCGTCTGCATGACGGTAGACAATTCAACCTTAGCCTTTTCGGCCGCTTCACGGATGCGCTGTAAAGCCTGACGATCTTGTTTTAGATCGATGCCTTGATCGCGTAAGAATTCTTCCGTAACCCAATCGACAATGGCGTGATCCCAGTCATCACCACCCAGATGGGTGTCACCATTGGTGGCCACAACTTCAATCAACCCTTCGCTGACTTCCAGGACGGAAACATCAAAGGTACCACCACCCAAGTCAAAGACCAGAATTGTTTCGTCTTTTTTCTTGTCCAGCCCATAAGCAAGGGCAGCAGCCGTCGGTTCGTTAATGATACGCAGCACTTCCAGCCCGGCGATTTTACCGGCATCCTTAGTAGCCTGGCGCTGGCTGTCGTTAAAATAAGCAGGCACGGTAATAACCGCTTTGTTAATTGGCTCGCCGAGAAAATCTTCGGCGTCTTTCTTCAATTTACCCAGGATCATGGCTGAAATTTCCTGGGGTGTATATGATTGTCCCTTTACCGGGACCTTGATGCGGATATCACCCTGCGGCCCTTTTTCAATGGCGTAGGGCAGGCGTCGGCGGTCCTCTGTTGTTTCCGCTTCGTCAAAGTGGCGGCCGATAAAACGCTTGACGGAGGAAATGGTGTTCTCCGGGTTAATTGTCGCCTGACGTTTGGCTGTCTGCCCAATCAAGCGCTCGCCATTTTTATTGAAGGCAACGATTGAAGGGGCTAACCGGCTGCCTTCGGCCGTGTTGATCACGGTCGGTTCGCCGCCTTCCATCACAGCGGCTACGGAGTTGGTGGTACCCAAGTCAATTCCTAAAATTTTGCTCATACTATTGAATCTCCTATCTCTCGATTTTTTGCCGCTTTTTCAAAAGCCGGCAACTTTTTCTATCTCGTTTGTTTTTATTATTTAGTGGGTCTATTGATTCCGGCGTAATAATTTGCCTTGTTTTTAGACACGTATACAGCATAGATCGACAATATAAGATTTGTGTATACTTTATGTATATGTTTTATAAGTATATGTGTAGGTTCGTGGCGGCGGCTTATGAAAGTCCAGAAAATAAATCGGGAATCAATGATTGCGCAGATTTGCCGTTGCCCGACACTGTAACCGAAAATTCCAATTTTCGTCGACATTCGTCGGCGCGAAATGGATGTCGCGGTTACGCTATTGAAAAATCTGCGTCATTGGTGTAATCTGTGGAAAAATCCCATTACCGAAATAATAAGTTTAATTCCATCAGCCATGCAGACCGCTAAAGCGGCCGCTACAAAAAATAACCGCAAAGAAAGAGAAAATCAGCATGACTATTAATTGGCAGCCACCAGAAGAGTGGGTAAAGATCACGACGATTGATGCGCACACGGCGGGGGAGCCGCTGCGGATCATAACGAGTGGGTTTCCGGATTTACCGGGAGAAACGATTTTGGCCAAACGGCGCTATGCCAGGGAGCATTTTGATCACCTGCGCAAAGCGTTGATGTGGGAGCCGCGGGGGCATGCCGATATGTATGGCTGTATCATCACGGAACCGGTGACGGCCGATGGCGATCTGGGCGTTTTGTTTATGCACAATGCAGGCTTTAGCTCTATGTGCGGCCATGGCATCATCTGCCTGGCCACTGTAGGTTTGGATACGGGATTGATCGACAAAGAGGGAGATGAGCCGGTAATTAAGATGGATACGCCGGCAGGGCGGGTGACGGCCGTGGCCAGACGGGAGAATGGCCGCGTCACCTCCGTGTCCTTTCTCAATGTCCCCTCCTATGTCTTCGCGATGGACCAGACTGTCGATGTGCCCGGCATGGGCAAGGTTCGTTACGATGTAGCCTTCGGAGGCGCTTATTATGCTTTTTGTCGTGGCGAGGAACTCGGTCTGCAAATTAGCCCGGAGCATTATGGACAGCTAATCAATACCGGCGTGCGGATCAAACGGGCAGTGATGGACAGCTTGCCCATAGAACATCCCTTTGAAGAGGACCTCGGCTTTCTATACGGTACGATCATCGTCGGTGACGCCCAGGACCCGGCTCATCATAGCCGCAACGTGTGCATTTTTGCTGATGGGGAAGTGGATCGCTGCCCGACTGGCACAGGAGTCAGCGCCCGCGCCGCACTGCATTATGCCCGCGGCGACATCAAAAAAAACGAGCCGTTTGTTGTGGAAAGCATCCTGGGTACGACTTTCACAGGAGAGGTGGCGGAAGAGGCTACCTTTGGTCCTTATGATGCGGTTATTCCCAGAGTAAGCGGCTCGGCCTATATGACCGGCCGAAACGAGCTGTTGATTGATCCCCAAGACCCTCTGTGGCGCGGCTTTATTTTGCGCTGAGTAGGGCGATTTTGCTTAATCGACCCACGATTTCCCAAATCGTGCTACAGTAGATCAGCGGCTCGGCCTATATGACCGGCCGAAACGAGTTGTTGATTGATCCCCAAGACCCTCTGTGGCGCGGCTTTATTTTGCGCTAGTAATGCAATTTGCCTAAATTGCCAGCAAAGCAATTTAGCAAATTGCTCTACAGGTTATTGTTTCCAGGCCACGCGGGATCGAGAAACTGCTGAATCTCCAGCAGATAGCCGTTCGGATCGCGCAAGAAGCAGTGATAGAGGTTGAACTTGGGATTATGGGTGGGTGGTTTTTCAAATTGGACGCCTTGATCGCTCAAATAACGATACCATTCATCCACTTCATGAGTGGCAAAGGTGAAGATGATGCCCTGTGGTTGAGAAGAAGCATCATCACTCTGGCAGATACCCAGGTAGCCCTGGTCGCAGACATGATAAATTCGGCAAGCTCCCTGATCCAGGACCAGTTCTAATCCCATCACTTCCTCATAAAATTGAGCCGATTCGTCTAAATCACGGGTGTATAAAAAAGTAACTTGCTGTTCAATAGCCGGATGGGACATGGGATTATACCTCTTAAAGGATAGCAGTATAACAAAAAAGACCGGAGAGACCCCTTTTACTTAACCGCCGCCGGCGAATAAACGCCAGACCTGGGCTACAAGGAAAGTTATGACAAATCCCAGAACCAGGGGCAGTAGCGCGGACAGTGTCGTCCAGCGCTTGCTGCCGGTTTCCTTGTAAATGGTGTATATCGTGGTCGAACAGGGATTGTGAATGAGGGAGAAAAGCATCAGGTTGATTGCCGTTAGCAGTGTCCACCCACCGGCCGTCAGGAGCACCCTGGTTTTTAGCGCTGAATCCAGTTCAAACATGACACCCGCACCCTCTCCTGCATCTACTCCTAAAACAAGAACAGTCAACATGAGGATAGTAGGGATGACGATCTCATTAGCCGGGATGGCCACAATATAAGCCAGGAGGATGACCCCGTTTAAACCTATGAGAATGCCGATAGGATCCAGGAAATTAATTAAATACTCGGCAATACTTGTGCCGCCGATGGTGATGTTAGATACAAGCCAGATGACGGCACCGGCCGGGATGGCGAAGAGAATCGCTCGCCAGAGTACGGGCAATGTGCGATCTATTATTGAGGTATAGATCGTCTGCCAAAAACGAGGGGGTCGGTAAGGGGGAAGCTCAAGGCTAAAGGTAGAAACTTCTCCTTGTAACACCGTGCGGGATAAGCCAAAGGAGATGAGAAAGGTCAGCAGCACGCCAAGCATAGCGATACCGACGACGGCCAGTGCGGAAACTAATCCGGCTAAATAAGCAGGGACTAATGCGCCGATGAAAATTGTGGCGATTAGAATCTGGGTCGGCCAACGGCCGTTGCACAGGGCAAAATTGTTGGTGATGATGGCGATCAATCTCTCGCGTGGGCTGTCAATAATCCGGGTAGAGATCACGCCCGCGGCATTACAACCAAAACCCATCATCATGCTCAGGGATTGCTTGCCATGTGTACCGGCCTTGCGAAAAATATTATCCAGGTTGAAAGCCATACGCGGCAAGTAGCCGAAATCTTCTAGCAGCGTGAACAGAGGGAAGAAAATGGCCATCGGCGGCAGCATAACGCTGACCACCCAGGCCGTGGCCAGGTAAACCCCATCAATAAGCAGGCCGCTTAACCACCAGGGCATATTGATCGCTGCGGCAACCTGTTGTAAGAAGGGATAAACCGTGTCCAATAAGATAGTGGCCAGGATTTGTGATGGAATGTTCGCTCCGCTGATCGTCAGCCAAAAGACAAAGGTAAAGAGCAAAATCATCAATGGGAAGCCCCAAATGCGGCTGGTGACGATGCGATCAATCGTCCGGTCTGGGTCAAAGCGTGGCTTTTCATCCGGCCGGGTCACGGCGCGGTCAGCCAAATGCGCGGCCTCGGCGTAGATATTTTCCATCAACCGCTCATGAAAATCGTAACCCACTTCCCAGCGCAGATCTTGAGCGGTCTGTAATATATCCCGTTCTTCATAGTTTAGGG
This sequence comes from Anaerolineae bacterium, assembly GCA_028277515.1. The sequence goes on along the minus strand of JANQGC010000228.1, from coordinate 33,260 downwards.
TTGTCATCAAGCAACCTCCAGGGGGATTTGCGAAGGTTCCGGTTCCAGAACGAGTTGGCGATTCAAGTCGCCAAGCTCGCCCAGGCGAATGGCTTCAGCGATGCGCTGATCACCGTCTAACAGCCGTAAGGCAACCCACTGCGGGTTGGGAAGGTCAGGGAAAGCGGCTTGAATTTTGGGCACTAGCTTATTTAATGCCTTGCGGATTTGCGGCGATTCATTTTTTAGGCGGTATGGTTTACAAATGGTTGCGCCTGTGGCAACTTCATGAATAGCCTGAAGGAGTTCCGGAATCCCTTCACCACTGCGTGCGGAGCAAGGTACGACAGGAACGCCTAAGTCACGAGCCAGTCTGCGGTCGTCAATGGTCAATCCATGTCTTTGAGCCTCATCCATCAGATTCAGGCAGATAACAGCGCGGTCGGTAATCTCTAAAACTTGCAGGACCAGGTTGAGATTGCGTTCCAGGCGAGTGGCATCGACAACGATTATTGTCACATCGGGCTGGCCAAATAAAATAAAATCGCGCGCGACTTCTTCGTCTAAGCTAGTCGAAAGTAAGGAGTAAGTGCCTGGGAGATCGACGAGCTTATAGCGGGCATCGCCGAAACTAAAACCCCCTTCCGCCCTGGTAACGGTTTTGCCGGGCCAATTGCCGGTATGCTGACGCAAACCGGTTAAGGCGTTGAACACGGTACTTTTACCGGTGTTGGGATTTCCGGCCAGAGCCACCACATAATCCCAATCGGTCATATCGACACCGAGTTTTAAGAGATTGCCTGCATTGTGCATGGGACAGGTAGCACAGGCGCTACCGGATGGAACTTCTTTTATCGGTTTTTCTGTTCTCGTATCAAGGGTCATGCAACAGCCTCAAGTTTCTTTATTTTGATCATGTTTGCTTGCTCATTACGCAGAGCAATTAAAGAGCCGCGGATACGGTATGCGGTGGGATCACCACCAGGACTGCGTACCTCTGCGGTGACGGATGTGCCAGGGACAATTCCCAGGTCCAACAGACGGCGTCTTTCCGCGCCCCGAGATGCGCTGGAGATAGCGATTACTTCGGCCGTTTCTCCCAGGTCAAGATTAGAAAGTCGCGTGCCAACCATTTCCTCACCCGCTTTCATTTCTTCACGCGGCGTCAAAGGTACGACGGAAATGTTAGATGCCACAATGGGCGCCAGTACATGCTCACTGCCGTTGGTCCAAAAACGAACGCGCTCCGGCGTTGATTCGGCCATGCGCACGATCTGCCCTAAATGTAATCCTTCTGCCACCAATTGAGCGTAAACCACCTCCGGTTCATCCTCCAAATGGACAATACGAGCGATGGAATCCGGCGCGGCTGTGGTCAGAGGTTGCCCTTCTTGCCCCTTGATATCCCCGGCAGCCGTTGGAATGGGATCGCCGTGCGGATCATAGGTTGGATGTCCAAGTTGGGCCGCCAAATGATCGGCCGCATCAGGCGTGAGCGCATGTTCCCAGTCATCCGCTTTTTCATGCCAGGCCTGCTCGGCATAGCCCGTTTCTTCGGCCAGGTAGCGTTCCCATAAACGATGGGCGCGGATAATGTGCAGGGCTGCTTCCCGCCCGGTTGATGTGAGTTGAATATTGCCTTTGGTCACTTTGACCAGGTGGTCGGCCTCCATGAGGGAAAATAAATCGGCCGACTGGTTTAAGCTAATACTCAACGCTCCGGCGATGCTCTCCATTGACGGCCGGCGCCCCTCTAATTCGTATTTATAGATATGTTTTAACGCATCTTCGCTGAGCACCCGTTGGGTTAAACGTCGTTCCCGCCGCCAACGAGGAACGACTCCATGCCTCGGCCAAAAAAGTAAGGCAGCAATGGCCATTAACGCAGTAGCAGCTAAAAGGGCGGTCAACGGGCCAACCATTTCACTTACTCCTGAAAATCTTTACCAACAAAAGCTTGCATGTTTTGTCAGAATGAAAAAATAGAGTCATAAAGAATATCAAAACCTAATTTCGGCTTGGCTAAATATTTATTTCAATTAACCTAGATTATAAAAATAAATGAACACTTTGGCAAGCGTTTTGAGAGAAAAAACCTCGATTTAGAACCGAAAAATTTCTAACGACTCAGCCAATAAAACGATAGTTAATGTCAATACCAGATTGATTTGGACTCGCTTATCAAAGGTAAATTCACTTCCAAGACACAAATCGCCGGTTACTTAGCCAGGATTGTACTTGAGCATGCGCAGCCCGTTAAGTGAGACCAACACGGTGCCTCCTTCATGGCCGATGACTGCCGCCGGAAGTCCTAAGTCGCGATAAAAAATAGCGATGATCATCAACACGATCATAAAAAGGGCAAAAGAAAGATTGATGATTAAGGTCTGGCGCGTCTTACGACTGAGGCCGATCACGTAAGGAATATTGCCCAGTTTGTCGGACATGAGCACAATATCGGCCGTCTCCAGGGCCACATCTGTCCCTGCTGCACCCATAGCAATACCTATATCCGCTGTGGCCAAAGCCGGGGCATCATTGACTCCATCGCCGACCATAGCTACCGGACCATATTTCTGGCGTACCTGGTTGACGACGGCTACCTTATCTTCGGGCAGCAGTTCGGAATATACGTCATCAACACCAACCTGGGCGGCGATATGCCGGGCGACAACATCATTATCTCCGGTGAGCATAACCACATGCTCGACCCCTTTTTCCTTCAAATCGGAAACGACAGCCTTAGCATCGGCGCGCAAAATATCAGCAAAAGCGATTACACCGAGGATACGCGCTTGTTGGTTTTCATCCAGTTGGGCAACCAGGATGCTGGTCTTCCCTTCATTCTGCAGGCGTTCCACAATCTGGCCGGCATCGGCAAAACCATTGTGTGCTATGTCTTTGAAGTAGCGGCGGTTGCCGATGTGCAACAAACGGCCGTTAACCATGGCCTGCACCCCTTTGCCGGTGATGGCCTGGAATTCATCCGCTTCCGGGATTTCCAGCTCCCGCTCTTGGGCAGCCATGACAACGGCCTGGGCTAATGGGTGTTCAGACTTATGCTCGACGGCCGCGGCCAGCGCCAACAATTCGTCCTCATTGCCCTCCCATGACTGGCATGTCACGACATCGGTGACTCTGGGTTCGCCCTGGGTTAATGTCCCGGTTTTGTCGAAGGCAACGACCTTAACCGTCGCTGCGTTTTCGACATGAACCCCACCTTTAAACAAAACGCCGCGGCGAGCGCCATTGCCAATGGCGGAAAGCACCGTCGCGGGTGTACTGATCACGATGGCACAGGGCGAAGCGGCAACCATAATCGTCATGGCCCGATAGATGGTTTCACTAAATGGCTCTTGCATGATGAAGGTTGGAATGAGAATCGCCAGGCCGGTGAGAACCAATACCCCAATGGCATAATACTGTTCAGCTTTATCAATAAAACGCTGTGTTTCCGCCTTTTCACTTTGCGCTTCTTCCACCATCTGGATCAGCCTGGCAATAGTCGAGTCCTTGGCCAGCTTCGTAACCCCAATCTCCAAAAAACCATTTTGATTGATGGTTCCGGCAAAAACAGAATCTCCAACCTCTTTGTTGACCGGCATCGATTCTCCCGTAATGGAAGCCTGGTTGACGGCGCTTGCTCCCTCTAAGACAACGCCATCAAGGGCGATTCGTTCGCCCGGCTTAACGACGATATGATCGCTGATCTTTACGCGCTCAATGGGCAGAGGGATTATCTGATCTCCTTTGCGCACCATCGCTTGAGAAGGGCGCAGTTTCATCATAGCCCGGATAGCGTTGCGCGTGCGTCCCAATGCATAATGCTGCAATACATTGGAAAGAGAGAAGAGGAACAGCAGCATAGCCCCTTCAAATGGTTGACCGACATAGGCGGCACCAATGGCGGCCAGTACCATGATCAGATCGACATCAATTGTACGCGCCCGCAGCGACTCCAAACCCGCTTTCAGACCGAAAGTTCCCCCGGTGATGTAGGCGATGACGTAAAAAACAGATGCTAAATAGGGGGAGGCAGATACCGCGTTTTCCGCGATTAAACCGGCGATCATCGTCACAAACGTGATCGCTGTGAACAGCGCCTCAATATTTTCTAAGCTCCACTGCCACGCTTTTTGGGGCCAGGTTTGCGCGTGAGACTCCTCTTCGGGCGGAAGTACAGCCGCAGATGGCTGCACACGGATGCCTAAATCCCCCACCTGCTGCACCAGTTCCCCTGGTGACACAAGCTGGTCATCATACTGTACACTCATGACCCCACCGGCAAAGCTGGCTGAGGCGCGGCGCACACCAGGAAATTGTTGCACTTCGCGCTCTAATGAAAGGGCGCAAGACTCGCAAGCTCGCCCTCCGTGCTTGCCCAATCGCATGGTACAGGTTCGCCACCGTTCTTCCAGGGTTGGTCCAAACCGTTGAGTTACGCGGATGAAATCTTCATCGTCAAATTGGGCCGGATCATAATCTAAAGTAACAGTCGCCTTTTTCGTGTCAACGGCGACATTGACAACGCCTTCTTCATCGGCGACAGCGTCATCAATTAATTCCAAACAGCTTTGATCTTGTTCTTGATTCGTTGTCACATGTCCCCAATTTAAGCCCAAAGAGGGCATCATTCATATCTTGTTCACAATAAAATTAGTCAAGGCTAATTTTATTGTAAAACCTTAGTTAATTATAATGATGTACCATTGTTAAGTCAATAGAAGGAGAATGGTCCAATCTTCAAGATTGGACCATTCTTGGGAAGTTATGATGAGATTATCTTCTCAATATTTAGAGACCAATTGATAAGGTTCTCGTCAGCCAGCCAACCACCAATTACCTGCAACCCCAAAGGCAGCCCTTCTCCATTTAGGCCGGCAGGAATTGTTAAAGTTGGCAGCCCGGCATGTGTCCAGGGTAGATTCATCACCGGATCGCCTGTGCTTTCCAGGCCATGAGGAGCAGGCCCAACGGCCGGTGGACTTATCCATAAATCAATACCGTTTTTGGCCATCAGATCGCCAAGTTCCTGGCGTAGTTGGAGCTGCCCTTGACGCGCATTTTCCAGGTCTTTTTTGGAAATATTCTGGCCGCGCCGGATCAGGTCTGCGGTTTTCTCATGATAGAGTTTCTCATATTCAGCAAACCACATCTTGTGAACGATTGCCGCATCGGCGGCGACGATGCGTTGGTGTCGAGCAACTATATCTGCGAAATCAGGCATGGCCTGAATGACCTTGACTTCGTAACCCTCTTTTTCAAGGTGGCGGCAAATGGAGTCGAAATGTTGGCGGCCCTCGGCCGATGCATGCGCAAGATAGGGTCCTTCGGGGATGCCCAGCACTGGGCGCGCGCTTGCGCTGGTTTGTTGCCAATCGCTGATTAGTAGGGGAGCGCCCAGGGCAACGTCTGTTACTGATGGTACGAAAATGCCAACGTGATCGGCCGATGGCGATAGGGGGATCACACCATCCCTGGATATCCGTTCATAGCTGGGCTTAAAGCCGACGACGCCGCAGAAAGCGGCCGGACGGTTGACTGAGCCGATGGTTTGTGTGCCCAGAGCCAGCATAGTTAGACCGGCGGCGACGGCCGCTGCGGAACCGCTGCTGGAGCCGCCCGGTGTATGCTCCAGGTTATGCGGGTTGCGGGTGGAGCCGGGGGCGAAATAAGCGAATTCGGTAGTCACCGTTTTGCCCAGAATTAATGCCCCGGCCGATTCTAGCGCGGAGACGGCTTGTGCTTCTGCCCCGTGCAAAATCTCTCTTGGCAGCCGGCTGCCCGCGCGCGTGGGTAATCCGCTTACCTGAAAAATATCTTTCACCCCGACAGGCACGCCAAATAGAGGCGGCCGATCTTCCGGATCGGGGAATGTATTTAACAAGGAACTGGCTTGCAGATGCAGCCTTTTAAATCGCGCCTCTTCCGGAACGAAAGCCTGCACTTCGGTTTCCTTTTGACTGAACAAATCTTCTAAGTGGTCAAGGTACAAATGAAGATTCAAGTTTCCGGATCGCAATTCATTGGCCAGGGATGATAATGATGGGATAGGTTGCGTGAGCATCAAACGACTCCTTGGGTATCTGGTTTCAGCCAATATCAATTAAAAAAAGCCCCAGGTTATGTCTGGAGCTTTAACTATAACTCATTGAGGTGTCATTGCGCAGCGAAAGCCCAAATTGGCCCTGGCTACGAGTGGTTCAAAAGAATCGCGTACGGTCACTGTTGTATCTTCCGCGGAGGACAGCCACGATCCGCCGCGAATGGTCTTGAACTGTCCTTCAACCGGGCCTAATGGATTGGTGTCGGTCGAATCGCGATAAAAGCGGGAATCGTACCAATCGCCGACCCATTCCATCACATTGCCGGCCATGTCATAAACACCGGAAGGGGACCGGCCGTTTTCATAGCTGGCCACCGGCGCCGTATCCTGGTGGCCATCATCTACCTGCGGATCACGATCTTCTCTGGAGCAGTTCTGATCGCAATAATTCAAACGGGTTCCATCAAATTCATCCCCCCAAGGGTAGCGGGTACGAATACCTTCCTCGCCATCAAAACCGGCCGCTTTTTCCCACTCTGCTTCCGATGGCAGCCGCCCATCACGCCATTGACAAAAAGTGTCAGCCTGATTCCAGGTAACGAATATAACCGGGTAATCGTCAAACGCGCTGTTGCCGAAATAACGGCCGTGGGTGGTCGCATTGGAACTGACCGGGGGTTGGCAAACTTCATCCTCAACACACTGCGCATAGTCCCCATTGGTCACCTCTGTTTGATCGATGTAGTAAGCGTCCAATTGAACCAGGTGGGCCGGCTGCTCATCTCTGGCCTCGCTTTCATCATTGCCCATCAAAAATACACCTTCAGGAATGAGAATCATGTTCGATCCGGTCTTCGTGATAAAGGGTTCCGGCGTGGGCGTCGGTGGGGTTGTGGGTTCCGGCGTCGGTGTGGCAGTGGGGGCTAATGAGGTCAGAGCAGCGACGACGGCCGATTCCAGTGTCGCCGTGGCCTCTGCTTCGGAGATTTCGCCAAAACCGCCTAAATTAAACAGGCTAATGGCTGTCCCACCAATGACGATCAAAACCAGCAGGGCGGCTAAGCCAATAATAGTTCTTATCTCCATACGTCGCCTTCTGCTTTGCGGCAGGCGCGGGGGTGGCGGGACAAAAGCTGTCTCTGCGCTTCGTCTTGGAAGATTGTTATCAGGTTGGGGACGGCCGACCGGGCGGTTCAGAGCTGCCGAAAAATCCTCGACTGACTCATATCGCGCGTCAGCGCGCAGAGACATCGCCCTGGAGGCGACCACAGAAAGAAAGGGTTCAACATCGGGGTTAACTTCGCGAGCAGGCAGCATTGTTTCCAAACCGCTTTCTCGACTGAGTGCATTCGGTGGGATCTTTGTAGTCAGCAGGGTATACAGCGTCGCGCCCAGGCTGTAAATATCACTGGAGGGAGTCACTTCCGTTTGCGCCTGCTGTTCGGGCGAGCCATACCCTGATGCATGTGGGCGGACACCAATTTCCGGCAGTCCGCTGTCTACCAAAAACAATTCGCCGGCTGAGGTTAACCGCATGTTCGCTGGCTTAATGTCAAGATGAAGCTGATTTTTTTCGTGCAGATAAGAAAGGGGCCGGCATATGGCTTGCAGCCATTGGATGATCAAATCAGAAGGCAGCGTGCCATACTGGTCAATGAGGCTCTGTAGATCAATCCCATCTACAAATTGGCTTATCAAATATTGGCCGCTTCCATCTAAGACAAAGTGATCGAGGGTTGCCGGTAATTGGGGATGGCTTAAGCGGCTCAACTGCCGTGCCTGGTTGCGGAATCGTTTTTGCGTTTCAACCGAGGGATCCAAATATTCCTTAATCGCCACATCAGATTTGGCCGACAGATCCCAGGCGCGATAAACTGCACCATAAGATCCTTTACCCAGCAAGCTGACGATCCGGTAATGTTTATTAAGAATTTCCCCTGGTAACAAGGGCATTATAAGTGTGACCCCGTTTCTTCATCGCTCACCGGCGAAAGACGCTCACTGACAATTCCACGTAAAGAAACAAATGTGGCATCGAGATTGGTTTCTTCCTTTACCTCACGGATAATAGCTTCAGGGAGCGACTCACCAAATTCCCATTTACCACCTACCAACGCCCAAAACCCATTATAAGGATCGCCATTACGCTTGATCAGCAGATAGCGGGACATTGAATCTGCTTCTTGACCCAGCCTGGAAGCTCGCCGGATGAGAGCCACCACAATTGGCGCCGGGTAAAGCTGCTGCTTCCAGCGTCGCTCGTAAGGTAAATCACCTAGGGGCGTGGTAATTGCTTTTTTCATGACATTGGGTTAGAAGAGTTTTTGACCTCGTTGCGTTTTACAAAATAGTCTAGTAGTAAAGCGTGCATAAATGTATAACCACCTCCTACTTTACGCAATAAACTTCTTTCTGCGGCATAGTCGAGAAAACGCACGTACTCATTTGGAGTTAAACCTAGCCGATATAGCATTGAACGCAAACATTTGTACTGTAAGATCACGAACCCTCCATAAGCTAATCCAGCATTCAATCCCAGAAACAGTACGCCACCGACTATCCAGGGTAATGTAGCCAACCAGGGAATTGAAAAGCCTATTAAGCTAGCAGTGCAAAGTGTCAATACCGTCAGGAACAGTGTGCCGATGGCGGCGGCCAATCCCACGCGGAATCCATTGTGTCGCGAGCGTTTTAACCCCATGCTCGCGGATGTGCGAATTTTCACTTCACTACGTATGATAGCTCTATCCAGGATAATTCCGGCAGCGAAGAATGGGGGGAGGAGCAACAACCAGGGAATGTCCGACCCCCCGCCAATAAAATTATCGACCCAGGAAATACTTAATCCGGCAGCGAGACCCAGAACCACGCCGGAGCCAAGTCCTAGCCAGGTCCAGGGCCAGGAATAACCAAGGGTCTCTACCGTGTCGATTCTGTCCCAGGCAAACCTTGTTTTTAACAAAAATCGCTTGCTGAGAATGGGCAATAAGCCGGCAAGAAAACCGGCGATCAATCCAGCCGCAATGCTAATGAGACCATAGTGTGGCAATCCGAAAAGCCCGGCCAGGGCACCACAACCAACAAAAAGTATCAGGGTGAAACCTTGCATACTGCGGATAAACTGACGCGCTTCTCTTTGCGGCAGCCAATCCGGCTGTATATTTTCGAGGAAGAACATCGCCCGGTTTTTCCGTTCCATCATCGTGGCCAGCCAGGACAGCCACTGAACAGTGGCCTGGGGTGGAAATTCCTTTTCTCCACCACGATAGCGACTCATGCGGTCGACATAAACGTCGAACAACAGTTCACGCCCCTTTTCCTGGCTACCGAAACCTGGGGCGGCATCTGCGGACATGCGATTATAGGCCAGGGTCATGATACTGAGCATCAATGGAGATTGGGCCAGTTCGCGCATTGTAGCATCCTGTTTCAATGTGGCTCGCAGCCCCTCCAGACGATTTCCATGGCCGGCCAGGTATGTATCAATTTGTGCCATGTTCAATGGCTGCAATACGATAGCTTTATCTAGCTGAAGTCTTGTCGATAAGGCATGGTAATCTTTACTGCGCGTCGTTACCAGCATCCAGACCCCGGGGTATTGCCGGCGGAACTGGTTGATAGCGTCTGCACAAGCGGTTCGCTGTCCTTTTTCAACTTCGTCAAGACCATCCAATAGAGGTATAAAGCCCTTTTCGGTGATCCATGTTCGGCTCAGTTGGGCAGGAACTTCATAATTGTTGCTCAATTCGTTGATTAACCACTTGTCAAGGGTCTGATCGCTACTCCAACTGGCCAGGCTGAAGACGGCAGGGATGGGTCTTGAAGCTGCGCCCTCAGCATAGATCAGGAGATCGCTGACCAATTGCAGCAGCATGGTTGTTTTTCCCGCCCCGGGTTCGCCTAGAATCAGCAATTCACCATTGGCCGCCGAAAAAACGGTACTTATTTTCGTGCCAAAAGGCAGGGGGATATCATATTCGGCCGTTTGCTGCCATTCCGGCTCCTCGCTATCGGCCAGTGCGCTGGGTCTGTAGGCCAGGCTGAGATCAATCAACTCGCCGCCATGCAGCGATTCTTCCAATACGCCCTTAAGCCAATACGTTTTGACGCGGTTGAGCATGACGGTGCGATTGTGTTTTTCTACTTCATTCATTTACCGAGTCAACCCAATTTTCTTACAACCAACTCCCTAAAAATCTAGTGGATGTTATAATGTGAACCCAGGGAGATCAAGTAATTTTTATGTGAATGATGAGGAAATATATGGCCGATTTGTCTTCTTCAATAACAGATTTTCTATGGCGGATTTACCGAAGGCCCGATCCACCTGCGCCCTGGGTAAACGATGGCAACTTACCCTGGAACGATGCCGATTTCTCCAAGCGGATGTTACGCGAGCACCTGGACCAGTCGCATGGTGCTGCCTCCCGTGTTGATCCCGAAAGGGCGGCTATTGTCGACTGGTTGTGGGAAAAGCTTGATCTGGATAAGAGTAAGCATATGCTGGATATCACCTGTGGGCCAGGGCTTTATGCTGTTGAATTTGCTCGTCGTGGCTGTATGGTTAAAGGAATTGATTTTAGCCCGGCTTCCATTGCTTACGCCCGTGATCTGGCTGCTCGATATGATGTGCAGTCTCGCTGCCAATTTGTAGAAGAAGATGTGCGCACGGCCGAGTTTGAAGAAAATACATATGATGCCGCCCTTTTTATTTATGGCCAATTAGCGGTATTTCCCCGGGATCAAGCTCAAACCTTGTTAAACGGTATTGCCAGGGCGCTTAAGCCCGGCGGCAAGCTGTGTGTTGAACTACTGGACCAGGACAAGGTAGATAAGGAAAACAGTAATTGGTGGTTTACGGATGACAAAGGTCTCTGGGGTGAGCGTCCATTTTTACATATGGGGGAACGTCATTGGCTGCCGGAGCAAAAAATATCAGTGGAGCAATTCTACGTCATTGATTTGGAGAGTGGCCAGACGATGGACATCAATTTGAGTGACCAGACCTATGCCGTTGCGGAGATGGAGCAGATGTTGCTCGCGGCCGGTTTTGATTCGGTGGATGTGTACGAACATTGGCAGGATATTGCCCTTTATGATGAAAGCGAATGGATCGTTTATGTAGCGAATAAGGAGTCGAGGTAGGGCTGAAACTGTGGCGCTGATAAAAATTCTTTCACCGCGTTTTCTGTGCTAATTTCACCCGCCAGGATGCGTTCCCGGTAAATATTCGACCACCGTGTTTTTGCGTCATGAGATGATCGCAGTTCAACCAGGGTTAACCAGGCTCCCGGCCCGCGCCTTCGAGAAAACCTGAAGAAATATAATCTTTCTCGGTCTGCTCCCGGTCATAAGGAACGCGCCGGATTTGGGCTTGCCAACCCTTTTTGGGGACCAGGTGAGGCGGCCGTAGCCGGCATGCCGATTAACATCCTCCTTCATTGCTTTTCTTAAAACTACTTTCAAATTTATGCGTAATATAGAATAGGCACGCTATGAACGATCCAATCATTTCCGTTGAAGATGTTTATAAATCCTATTTAATGGGCAAGGAAGCGGTTCCTGCTTTGCGCGGGGTTTCCCTGGAGATTAAGCCGCAAGAATTCGTTTGCCTCATGGGTCCCAGCGGCTCCGGGAAGACAACGCTGCTCAACATTATTGGCGGCCTGGATGAAGCCAGCCGGGGCCATGTGATTGTCGAAGGGGAAAATCTCGTTGCCTTATCAGAAAATGAATTAGCCCTTCTGCGTTTAAATAAAATGGGTTTTGTTTTCCAAAACTATAATTTGCTGGCTAATTTCACCGCCCATGAAAATGTAGAAGCGCCGATGGTCCTGGCTAAGATCGGCCGCAAAGAGCGCAAAGAACGTGTGACAACCCTACTAGAACGCGTCGGCTTGGCCGACCGCGCCCACCATTACCCAACTGAATTATCCGGCGGACAGCAGCAGCGGGTGGCCATCGCTAGGGCGTTGGCCAATGATCCGCCCATCCTCATCGCCGACGAGATGACCGGCGATCTGGACTCGGAAACGGGATTCGCCATCATGGAACTGGCCTCGCAGTTGAACAAGGATGGTATGACGATTGTCTTTGTCACCCACGATCCGCGCATGGCCGAATATGCCGGGCGGGTTGTGCAACTGCGAGACGGCAAGATCTTGAACGGATCTGAATAGATAATTGTTATGGTTCTAAGATACGTTCTCAAAAATTTCTCACGGCGCAAAGTACGCACAATCTTGATGATTTTGTCCCTGGTTGTCAGCACAGGGTTGATCGTCACTATGAGCGCCACGGTGGAGTCGATTCGACGTTCCAATATTGATCTCATTTCCGGAGAAGTAGGGCGCTATGATTTGACCGTGCGTAAGCGGGATACCAGCTTGCAGCCCTACATTCCAATCGAGCAAACAATTGACAGGGTGTTTGATGCTGATCTACGGATCACAAACGTTTTCCCCCGGTTTCAGGCGGATGTTGAGCTGGTGGTGGGTTCTGAAATCAGCCAGGGTACCCTGTTGGCCTTGGACCCTGCGGCCGACGACATTGGGTACATTGATGTTGTTGAAGGAAGCTATGAACTGGAAGAGGGAACGGCGGCCGTTCTTGAGGGGACAGCGCTCAAATACGATTTGAGTCCTGGCGATGAAATCAGTGTGTCCTTTAGCTATCCCTTGCCTCGTGAAGAAGGCCTTCCCGCTTCTACGGAGGCCAGTCAACGGCGCAGCACCAATCGTTACATTATTGGAAGTATTGTACGCCAGGATGGTGTGAGTAGCGGAGATTTTAGAGAGGGGATTATTGTTGACCTGGCGGGTGTGCAGGAGTGGCTTGGGCTGCCCGACCAGGCCCAACTTCTTGTGGCCACTGTCGACCCGGCTCTTTATGAGACCAATAATGCAGAATTGGCCGCGCTGCGTGTCCGCGAGGTTGCTCATGCCGTTCAGACCCGGCTTGGTGACGAATTCATATATAGTTTGAGTAAAGCTGCGGCCTTGGATGGAGCTGCCCAGGCTTTTTTGGCTATCCAGGCTTTTATTAACATGTATGGTCTCATGGCATTAGGTGTGGTTGGTTTGCTGGTCTACACCCTGGTCATGACCAATGTTCAAGAGCAGCGGCGCGATATGGCCGTGCTGCGCATCCTGGGCGGACAGCGCAATTTCTTATTCAGGTTGGTGATAGTCGAAGTGCTGGTCATCGGCCTGATTGGCGTGGGATTGGGCCTGGTGTTGGGGCAGTTGATCACCAGCTATATTGCCGTGCCGCTTATCCAACAGCAAATGGCGCAGGAAGGTGTGACATCTCTGCTGACGCCGCAGGTTTCCTTCTCTACATTGCTTCCTGTCGTGCTCATCGCTTTTGTTGTGCTCATATTGGCCAGCATCAAGCCGGCTCAGATCGCCTCACAGACAAAGGTGGTTCATGCCATTAATCCGGGCATGGCCGATAATATTCAGATTGAAGATTTGGCAAATTTAAGGGAGCGCAATCCCAATACCCGATTATTTTTAGCAGGCCTGGGATTAATGCTTATTTTTCTTTTGATTGCCGGGTTCCAGGTTGTGGAAAATTTTGGCGGTCCGGCCCTGGAAGTCACCTTTTTCCTGCTGGCTTTAGGTCTGTTGATTTTAGGGCTGGGTCTCATCTTTTTTATCACAACCGTGCCCTTTGAGCGCCTGATCTTGTTTTTGATGGGTATCGTTTTTCCACGGCTCACTTATTTTGCGAAGCGCAATGTGGGGCGGGGCCAACTGCGCAATACCCTTATTTCCTTACTTGTGCTGTTCAGCGGCGTGCTGCCCAGTTTCCTGGCGACGCAGATGGCGATTGATAACGCCAATTTTGAGACACAAGCCCGGCTCAATATGGGAGCACCGGTGACGATCCAGGTGTTTCCGCCATGGAATGCGCTGGATGAATCAAACCAATACCGGCTCAAGCCCAGCTTTTTGCAAGATGACTTAGGGGCAGTTGAGGAATTTGAATATGCGGTTGGTGTGACGCATGCTTACGAGAGCCGGGCGGCCGACCCTGTAGGACTCCGTTCGGCCGGCGTCCGTGTACTTGGCATCGACGGCCGTTTAAATGATGTCATTTTTGAGGATATGGTCGATTTCGCCGCCGGAAGGCAGGAGTCTTTGGACGAAATCTTGCAAGATCCGCAGTCTGTGATCATCAGCGCCGGACTGGCCGAACATTTGGCGCTTAATCTTGGCGATACGGTTTACGTTAACGGGGAAGGGTTGGACCATGTGCTGCAAGCGCGCATCGCCGGGATCGCCAATCGCATTCCCGGTTTTGCTGGCATCGGCCGCAGCCGCAGGAGAGCACAAGCGAATAGCGAGGTGTTAATCTCTCTGGAAGGTTTTCGCGAGTTGACCACCGAACTGAATAAACCGCTGCCCCCCGCCGACGATCCTGTCCATGAAAAGGTGATGGCCACTCTAGTATCCGGTGTGGATATTGATGCGCTGGCCCAAGTTTTAGGGGAACGGCTGAATTTTGAGCAACAAAATTTTTGGGCGCGCTACCTGGAAAGAGACCTGGAAATGAATGAGCGCAATCGCGCCTCGCAGCAAATCTTTTTGCTGGTGCTGACGGTGATTTCTTTCACAACGGCCGTCTTTGGCGTTTTCGCTGTTATTTATGTCACGATTTACGCCAGGCGCATTGAGGTGGGTATGATGAAGGCCACGGGCATGCGCCGCCGTGAAATTATGGGCATGCTGATCCTGGAAGCGATTACGATCACTTTGGGTGCTGCCCTGGCCGGCATTGTCGCCGGGGCGACGATGTCTTATATCTCAACCTGGGGAGATTATGCATTGCAAGAACGGCCGTTTATTTTCGCTCTGGATACGACTGTTATGCCTTTTATCGTGATTATGGTTGTCCTGGCCAGTATTTTAGGGGCTATCTTTTCTGCCCGCCGCATCGTGAAAAAATCGGCCGTGGAAATATTGCGGATGGAATGATGTTTATAAAAGAAGTAGAAACGATTCATGAAATCTAAACTTGTCTTTCTTACCATCTTATTCTTAATTTTAGCTGCCTGCGATAACAGTGGGACAGGAAGTGCAGCAGTACAAACAGCATCCCCGGAAGTTGAAACTGAAGCGACGGCCGAGCCGCTGCCAACGCGCCCGGCACGCGAGGGCACATCAATTTTGGCTGATGGCCAGCTTGTGACGACGCGGCCGGCGGCCACTTTAAGCTTTTCCGGCAGCGGCCATGTGTTGCAAATTCACGTCCAGGCCGGGGACCAGGTCCAAGAAGGAGATCTCATCGCTACTTTGGAGGACCGTACATTACGTGAAAATGTGGCTAATGCAGAGTTACAGGTAGCGCAGGCGCAGAATAACGTCGCCCAATCCCAACTGGCGTTAGATGATTTGATAGACTGGGAACCGGATGCAGAAGCGATTGCGGCGGCCGAGGCCAATCTCGCGGCCGCAGAAACGGCCTTGGAAAATGCGCAAACACAGGATGCAACGGCGGGCAATAGCCTTACTTCGGCGCGCATTGGCGTCGATCAAGCGGAACGTGGGTTAGCCGATGCCCAAGAGGCTTATGATACTGCCTTTGATCCGGGTCGGGAGTGGGAATACCATATCACGGAACCTTCATGCCTGCCCGGCCAAGAGGGTGTCGTTCCCTGCACAGGCCCGTCATTTCACAGCCAGATGAAGGCTGAACGAGAAGGGGCAACGCGCAGCCTGGAATATGCGCAGGAAAACCTGGAAATCGCCCGCGCTCAATATAATCTGGCGCTGGCTGGACTTAACAATGATACGGCTGTCGCCGCCGAAGCCAATGTTGCTTCCGCCCAACAAGCTCTCGATCAAGCCCAAAGCGGGCCACAAGCTTCAGAAATTGATGCCGCACGCCTACGTTTAGAGCAAGCCGAACTGTCTCTGCAGCAAAGCGAAGCCGGTTTAGAACAGGCCCAAAGTCAGCTTAGCAATGCCCGGCTCCTTGCTCCCTGGGCAGGAACGATTCTAAGCGTTGATATTTCCCCCGGAGCCGTCGCCGGCAGCGGTGTCCCCGTGGTCACTTTATTAAATACGGAAGAACTACAGTTTCAAACCAGTAATTTAAGCGAGCGAGACCTGGCGCAGGTAAACCCCGGTCTACCGGCGGAAATAACTTTAAAGGCTTTTCCGAACCAACTGATTACGGGAGAAGTTGTCCGGATCGCACCCCAGGCAGAAAATATGGTGGGTGATGCGGCCGTTTTCGCTGTCTTTATTGACTTAGTCGATGAAGCCGGACTCAACCTGCGCCCGGGCATGACTGGCCGGGTAGAAATCAGGAATGAATCTTAATCAGATTGGACCAATTTCAAAAATTGGTCCAATCTCATGTTTTTTCCGTTATAATTATCAGAAAAATCATAAACAATGGTGCAGTTGTCCTGACCTCACTTTTCAAAAGGGAATGCACCCTGAGGATGAATTAACTCTTGATTGAGACACAACAAGCTATCGAACAAACACTCGAACGGATATTACCTCTCGTAGAAAAACCGGGTCGCTACACTGGTGGAGAATACAATCAGATCGTTAAGGATTGGGCGAATATTGACTTCAAAGTTGCCCTGGCTTTTCCTGATATTTACGATTTGGGCATGTCCAATTTGGGTTGGATGATCCTTTACGACATCATCAATAAACATAGAAATCTTCTGGCCGAACGGACATTCTCCCCCTGGACGGATATGGAAGCGATCATGCGCGAAAAAGGGCTGCCCCTGTACTCGTTGGAGACCAGGCACCCCATTCGTGACTTCGATCTATTGGGCATCAGCCTGCCTTATGAACAGTTGTTTACTAATGTTCTGAACATGATCGATCTGGCGGGGATGCCCGTGCACAGTTTAGATCGCGATGCAACCTATCCTCTAATTATTGCCGGAGGGCATGCCTGTTATAATCCGGAACCGGTGTCTCCCTTTATTGATGTGTTTATCATCGGTGAAGGGGAAGAGGTGATCTTGAAGATCATCGGCGTCATGCGAGCAGCTAAGGATCTGGACCGGGAAAGCCAACTGCGCCACATCGCGCAGATCGAAGGCTGTTATGTGCCTCGTTTCTATGATGTAACTTATCACGAAGATGGCACTGTAAAATCGATAGAACCCAATATGCCGGAAGCGCCCTCAAAGGTGATGAAGACGATCGTGCCTGTGCTGCCGCCACCCGTGACCGATTTTATCGTCCCTTTCCTGAGCACGGTTCACAACCGCGCGCCCATTGAAATTATGCGTGGCTGCACGCGTGGCTGTCGTTTTTGTCATGCGGGTATGGTCACACGTCCGGTGCGCGAACGGCCGGTTGATGAAGTGCTTGAAGCCATGGAGCGCATTCTAGAAAAGACCGGCTTTGAGGAGATCGCCTTACTCTCCTTGTCATCCAGTGATTATACACACATACTGGAGCTGACGGAGCGCATCGGAGAACGCTTCCATGGGGCAGGAATCAACATCAGTTTACCCTCTTTGCGCATCGAGACTGTTTCCACGCATCTGATAGACAATCTAGGGGACAGCAAACGAGGCGGCTTTACCCTGGCCCCGGAAGCGGCCACGGAGAAGATGCGTAACACGATCAATAAATATGTGACTCATGAGGAACTGATCGATACCGCGCGCGAGATTTATCGCCGCAACTGGCGCACGATCAAACTTTACTTCATGATTGGCCATCCTACGGAAGAGATGGGAGATGTGCAGGCTATTGTTGATCTGTCCAAGCAGGTTCTGGCTGAGGGAAGAAAAATTCATGGCAACAAAGCCAAATTGAATGTCGGTGTGAGCACCTTCATTCCCAAGCCGCATACACCATTTCAATGGGAGCCGATGGACTCGGCAGAAAGCATTGCTGACAAATTGGCTTTGTTGATGCGACAGGTGCGCGGCAATGGATTGCGGCTGCGCTGGAATGATCCCCAAGAATCCTTCTTCGAGGGCATCTTAAGCCGTGGTGATCGTCGCCTGGCGCAGGTTGTAGAAAATGCCTGGCGCAAAGGGGCGCGTTTTGACGCCTGGGGAGAACATTTTAAGCAAGATGCCTGGTATGAGGCAATGGCCGAACAGGAACTGGACCCCGCTTTTTATACGCATCGCCGGCGCGGAATTGATGAAATCTTTCCCTGGGAACATATTGATATGGCGGTGACCAGGAAATTCCTGACCAGCGATTATTTGATGAGCAAGGAACAGAAAACGCGGGTCGATTGTCGCAGCCAGTGCTTTGCCTGCGGCATTTTGCCCAAACTCAAAGAACTACGACGGGAAACGCCCGAAGATGCCTGGAAGTGTCCGCCGGTGAAGAAGAGGATTAAGATTAAAGTGCCGGTATGAGCATGCGCGTTATCGTCACCGGGGGGACCTTTGACAAAATTTATGATGAAATTGCGGGCGATCTGACCCTTAAGGAAACACAGCTTCCTAAGATTCTTGACCAGGTACGCGTGACGGTTCCTATTACCTTTGAGACTAATCAGCTTGTTGATAGTCTGTACATGACGGATGATGATCGACAGAGTATCTTGTCTGCCTGCCGGGCTTCGCCGGAATCTCAAATTATCATCACTCACGGCACGGACACGATGGTGGAGACAGCCCGTGTTTTGAGTGGGGCAAAATTGGACAAAACGATTGTTCTTACCGGCGCTATGGTTCCTTATGCTGTGTTTGGCTCAGATGCCCTTTTTAATTTGGGTACGGCCGTAGGCGCTGTCCAGTTGCTTGAGCCTGGGGTTTATATCGCCATGAACGGCCGGATCTTCACCTGGGATAATGTGCAAAAGGATCGCCGGCGCGGCGTTTTTCAAACCGTGGTGTGAGCTACTGTAACGTTAAAGTGCCCCAACTTGTCGGGTCGCCAAATAAACGGGTTGCCACATGGGACTTCATCACTTCCTGTTCAGCCGTGCCGGGCGTGTCATTATCATTAACATTGAGCGCCACACCGATGACCATGCCCTGTACAGGATTAATCTCCAAATCCTGCCAGGGAATCGCCACTTCCAACGTATAGCCTTCGCCCACCTGCCGCGCACCGATGGTTATATTGTGCCCGGGTGCATCCGACATCGATCCATCATTTGTTCCGCGAAAACGAAAGGCGGATGGTGGGATCGTATTAAAATCACCAGGGGAGACGTCGATTTGGAAATCGTCACGGCTCAACTGCGGACCAAAATCATTTTCCAGGCGCGTGTCGAATTGCAGGCTGATGCTGTCTCCCCTAAAAATTTGATTACCCGTTTGCGTTTGAACATGGCGATCATCTTCTATCTCTGCCGCAATATATAGATTTGTGTTGTCCCAGGCCAGGCGCCAGAGGGCGGTTATATCATCAGAACCATCCCAACCGGCAGCGTTATAAACAAGATGCTCAGAAGTATGGAAGGGCAATGTTTCCCATTCTTGCAAGTCGCCTTCCAGGGAGGGTACAAAGGTTAAGGGGAGAACATCAACATTTGCTGAACCGGCACTTGAGGGAAGGGTCACTGTTGGGGCTAAAGAGGGTGAGTCGGCCGAAGTTTGTCCTTCAGTTCCAGGTGTTCCTTCGCTCCCGGCAACGGCCGTGGGCGGGATTAAAATCTGCGCCGGCTGGCCTGGCAAATCCAGGCGCTGCCATAAAAAATAGGCCCCGGCTAAACAAGCCCCAAGAAGAACAACGGCAAGCAAGGCTCCAATGAACCAGCATCCCCATGCCGGAAATCTTCGTTGGCCTGGTTCAAGGCCGGCCCATTCGTTTTCCCAATTTTCAGGTTTGTTATTCATATTCTAAGGTCCATACCCAATTGTCCATTAGTGAAAGCGTGTTGGACAAAATTGTGTCCACCGTCTCATCCAGCTACCGTTTTCTTGGCCATGATTTAAGCATAACTTATAATTCGGTTCAATGAGTTTCACAAGGAGACGCCCTCGCTCGGTTACCATTATCCTCATTACAGTTATCCTTGTCGGAATGTGGTATGCAGGGCAACTATTTGCCTTAATTCGGCAAAACAGTCTATTATTGTCCTTAAACATGACGCCAGATCCAAGACTGCGCCTTGTGATGGCTGCAGTTTGGATGGTCCTCTTTTGGGGAGCTGCCTTTGCATTATGGCGAAATAAATCTTTTACAACCTGGTTCATCCCATTATTGTTGGGATTGATAGCACTGTACGAATTAACAATATGGGGATTGTTTGTTCAAATATCCGGCAATGGACAGGGTTGGCTCATGCGAATTTGGCTCTTTGCAACGTTGGTTATTTTGGCATTTTGGTCCCTAAACAGAAGCTCCGTAAAATATTACTTCAACCAGGACATAATGCGATAGTCACTTGCTCAGGAACGTTAGAAATGGATTATTTAGTGATAAGTACCGGAAAGAAAAACAATGGAAAAAATTGAAAATCCAAAGATCGAAAAATTGCATCAGCTGAGACATGAATCCAAGATGGGAGGTGGAGAAGAACGTATCGCCCGGCAGCGCGCCAAGGGTAAAATGACGGCCCATGAACGCATAGAGATTCTTCTTGATAAAGGATCCTTTCGCGAATTAGATCCCTTTGCTGTTCACCGGGAACGCAAGTTTGGGATGGATAAAAACAAGGTTCCGGGGGATAGCGTCGTCACTGGTTGGGGGACCATTGACGGCCGGCTTGTATATGTTTTTAGTCAGGACTTTACTGTTTTTGGAGGTAGCCTTTCCGGCATTCACGCTGAAAAAGTGTGTAAAGTCATGGATATGGCCATTCGCAACGGGGCGCCGATCATTGGGATTAATGACTCAGGCGGGGCACGCATTCAAGAAGGTGTTGTTAGTTTAGGTGGATATGCTGACATCTTCTTACGTAATACGCTGGCTTCCGGTGTTATTCCCCAAATTAGCGCCATCATGGGTCCTTGTGCGGGTGGCGCCGTTTACTCCCCAGCACTCACGGATTACATTTTTATGGTCAAGGAAACCAGCCATATGTTTATCACAGGACCGGACGTGGTCGAAGCTGTGACTGGTGAAAGGGTAAGCTTTGAAGAGTTGGGCGGGGCGATGACCCATAATACCAAAAGCGGCGTGGCCCATGTGGCGGCCGAATCTGAAACCGATTGCCTTTATTTGATCCGGGAGATGATGAGCTTCTTGCCTTCCAATAACATGGAGGACCCGCCTTTTGTTCAATCGAAGGATGATGATCTCCGGACAGAAGAGGCGCTCAACGATTTGGTACCTGACAACCCCAATAAGCCTTACGACATCAAAGAAGTGATCCGGCTCATTGCCGATGATGGGGATTTTTATGAAATCCAGGAGCACTTCGCTGAAAATATTGTTGTTGGCTTTGCCCGGTTGGGTGGGTTTAGTGTGGGTATCATTGCCAACCAACCGCAGGTCTTAGCCGGTGTATTGGATATTGATGCCAGTGGAAAAGCAGCACGCTTTGTCCGTTTCTGTGATAGTTTCAATATTCCGCTTATTGTATTTGAAGATGTTCCCGGATTTTTGCCGGGCGTTGACCAGGAACACGGCGGCATCATCCGCAATGGAGCCAAGCTGCTGTATGCTTTTTGTGAAGCGACTGTGCCTAAAATTACGGTAGTCACACGTAAAGCATACGGTGGGGCCTACTGCGTTATGAACAGCAAGCATATACGCGCAGATTTGAATTTGGCCTGGCCGACGGCCGAGATTGCGGTTATGGGACCGGATGGCGCGGTCAATATCATATACCGTAAAGATCTGGCTGATGCGCAAGATCCTGTTGCGCGCAAGGATGAACTTGTAGAGCAATACCGGGAGCATTTTGCCAATCCGTTTGTAGCGGCTGAACTGGGTTATATTGATGACGTTATTCTGCCGAGCGAGACAAGGCCGCGATTGATTAATGCGCTGCACATGCTGCAGAATAAACGAGATCAGAATCCACCGAAAAAGCATGGAAATATTCCATTGTAAACAAATCATAGGGCAGGTCATGAAAGAGAATTTAAACGAGTTACATGTTCGCCGGTTTCATAAGGTTCTCATAGCCAATCGGGGCGAGATTGCTATGAGAATTCTACGTGCTTGTCACGAACTGGGCATCGCTACCGTTGCTGTCTATTCCGATGCCGACCGCAATGCGCCCCATGTGCGCTTTGCCAATGAAGCGTATCATATAGGCCCGCCGGCGGCGCGTGAGAGTTATCTTGTTGTCGAGAAAATACTTGATGTGGCGCGCGAATCAGGGGCTGATGCGATCCATCCCGGCTATGGTTTCCTGGCTGAAAATGCCGCTTTTGCCAGGAGGTGTTACCAGGAGGGGCTTGTCTTTATCGGACCTTCTCCCCACGCTATTGAAGTGATGGGAGATAAATTAACCGCTCGCAAAACGGTACAATCCGCCGGTGTTCCGGTGGTTCCGGGCACGGCTCCCGGCTTAAGTGATGAAGATCTGCTTTCGGCCGCTGAGGAAATCGGCTTTCCAATCCTGGTTAAGGCTTCTGCCGGCGGCGGGGGCAAAGGGATGCGCCCTGTGTATGCTTTGGATGAGCTTCCCAATGCAATTGCCGCTGCTAAGCGAGAAGCGCTCGCTGCATTTTCTGACGATGTCGTTTATCTTGAAAAAATGATCACCGAAAGCCGCCATATCGAAATTCAATTATTGGCTGATACCCATGGAAACGTGATATCCCTGGGTGAACGTGAATGTTCCCTGCAACGGCGACACCAAAAACTGATCGAGGAAGCCCCATCCTTTGTTGTGAACAGTGAATTAAGGAAGCGCATGGGTGAAGTCGCAGTGGCCGCCGCGCGCGCTGTAAACTATGTCAATGCCGGAACGATTGAATTTCTGATGGACCGCGACAAGAATTTTTATTTTCTGGAGATGAACACGCGGCTGCAAGTGGAACATCCGGTTACTGAATTGGTTACCGGTGTGGACATCGTTCAGGAACAAATGCGCATCGCTCGTGGCAGACGGTTGAGTCTTGGCCAGGAAGATGTGACAATAAAAGGGTGGGCTATTGAGTGCCGAATTAATGCTGAAGACCCATACAATAATTATTTGCCATCTACCGGCGTGATCACCACCAGCCAATTACCCACCGGTCCTGGCGTCAGAGTGGACACAGGGGTTTTTCCGGGATTTGAAATTTCACCATACTACGATCCAATGATCAGTAAGTTGGTTTGTTATGGAACGACGCGCGGAGAAGCCGTACTGCGCATGCGACGTGCATTGGAGGAGTATCGAGTCGGGGGCGTTAAGACAAATATCCCATTCCACCAGCATATGATGGACAGCCATCGATTCCTTTCCGGCCAGTTTGACACAAGTTTTGTGGAAGAAAGGTTTAGCATGAGTGACCGTGGGACGCCCCATGCATTGGAAGCGGCTATATTAGCTGTTCTAACCGAACATGTACAGAGCCAACGTGCCGGCCAAATTGTTGATTCCGGCAGTGGAAATAAAGGCAGTAATTGGAAATATTACAGTCGTTGGGATCGCTTGCGGAGATAAATTTTTAGTTAAGGAAAGCGTATGAAATACTTCGCCATCGTTGAAGATCAAGAATTTGTTATTGAAATTGGCAAAGACGGCCAGATAATTATTGATGAAACGACCTATGATGTCGATTACCAGCAAATGCCGGGAAGTGGGGTGACCTCCCTAATCTTAAATCATCATTCTCTTGAAGCAGTCGTTGAAGAAAAAGATGGTGTATGGGAGGTCTTAATTCACGGCGAACTTTATCCGGTCAAGGTTGCCGATGAAAGAGCCTATCGCCTGGCCCATGCCCGCGGCTCGTTTGCAGCGCCCGATGGTGAGGTGATGGTGCAATCACCAATGCCGGGCATTGTCATCGCCATTCCCGTGCAAGAAGGGGATACGGTTAACAAAGGAGATACGGTCATCATCTTGGAGTCAATGAAGATGGAAAATGAACTGCATGCGCCACGTGACGGTTTTATTTCCCAGATAAAAGTTAAAGAGGGGGCCAGCGTTGACAAGAACCAGGCTTTAGTTCTTATTAGCGATAATTCAGAGTGAATGCCCCTGGTAAACTTCGCGTGAAAAAATTACCAGGATCTCGTTAAATGTCCCCAAATGCCCGATTTTTGACATAAAGTAAACAGATGTTCTATAGAATTTTTGGAATGCTTTATGTATACTGCAAAACACGATTTAATTGCAGGATGATTTTTATCTCACATGATGCCCGGTTATTTCAAGTGCGGTCCTGCAAATAATTGTTTAGAACCTGCATATCATTTGTTTTACCGTTGATCCTGCCAAGGAGGAAAACATGTTTTCAAAGTACCAAAATTGGTTGCGTCACAATTTAAGAAACTCCCGCTTTAAGTATGCGGCTATTCTTTCATTCGTGGTGCTTGTCGTTCTTTTCGGCGTTGTTCAAGCGGGTGGCCCGACGCGGCCAAAACCGCCACACCGGCCGGGGATGGGGCATATGGGTCCTCAAAAGCCTGGGATGTGGGGCAAAATGGTGCATTATTGGCGCCCGGCCACGACCGTCCCTACCATTAAGATAATCGCCGTCGTCGAAGACGAAAGCGTAACCTTTGAAACCAGGAATTTCCCAGCGGATGAAGATTTTACAGTCACCATGGGAAAAATGTATACACGTGGGATTAATGGCATTGAAGTAGGGTCATTTAATTCAGGTGACGGGGGTAAGCTCGAACAGACGTTTGAAATTCCGGAAGAATTGTTTGGAAGTTACAAAATCTCGATTCGTGCTTCCACGGATCACGCCTTCCCTTATTTTGCCTATAACTGGTTTTATAACAACAGCACCGAACCCAAAGCTGTAGAGGCGGAAGAACCATCCGAAGAGGAAGCCGAAGAACCGTCTGAAGAAGAAGCTGAAGAGCCATCCGAAGAAGAAGCTGAAGAGCCGTCTGAAGAAGAGGCTGAGGAAATGGATGAGGGTGACTCCATCGCTGCCATTGCCGCTGCAGATGGAAGGTTCACCACGCTGGTTGCTGCTTTGGAAGCGGCCGAACTTGCGGGAACGCTGGACGGCGAGGGTGAATTCACCGTCTTTGCCCCAACAGATGATGCTTTCGATGCGCTTCCTGATGGAACTGTGGAAACCCTGCTGGCTGATCCAACGGGAGATTTGACAACCATCTTACTGTACCACGTTGTTGATGGTGTCGTGCTTGCAGAAACTGTCGTGACCTTGGAGTCGGCCGAGACCTTGCAAGGTGAGGAAATAACCATTGCCGTTGTAGATGATGAAGTTGTACTCAATGACAGTGTCAAAGTAATTGAAACGGACATTGAGGCTTCTAACGGCGTTTTGCATGTCATCGACGCGGTGCTTATGCCACCTAGCCTGTCCGAAGAAGGCGAAGAGGCCCCTGATGAAGAGGCTGAAGAAGAACCTTCGCCGCTGGTAGGGCAGGTATGGCAGTGGGAAGAGTTCAGTGACCCGATTAATGGCACACAAGTGGTTGATGGCCCGGAGAAGTATTTGATTGAATTCTTGCCCGAAGGTGGCATCAATATCCAGGCCGATTGTAATGTCGGGACCGGTACTTACACGGCCGATGAAGATGGATCGTTAAGCATCTCCATTGGAGCGATGACCCTCGCCCTTTGCGAACCGGAATCTCTCTCCGACCAATTTGTGAACAACCTCAGTGCAGCCGCCGCATACTTCTTTGCTGAGGATGACTTGTTCATTGATTTGTCTGCAGATGCCGGGACCATGATGTTTGGTCCAAATAGTGATTTGGCAGCCGACGTAGAGAGCGGTGAAGCCGGAACGGGTGGCGCTGAAACCGAAGAAGGCGCAGAGCCTGAAACCGATGAAGGTGCAGAAGCTGAAACCGATGAAGGTGCAGAAGCTGAAACCGATGAAGGCGCAGAGGCTGAAACCGATGAAGGCGAAGAAGCTGAAACCGATGAAGGTGCAGAAGCTGAAACCGATGAAGGTGCAGAGGCTGAGACCGAGGAAGGCGAAGAAGCTGAAACTGAAGAAGGTGCAGAAGCTGAAACCGAAGAAGGTGCAGAAGCTGAAACCGAAGAAGGTGCAGAAGCTGAAACTGAAGAAGGTGCAGAAGCTGAGACCGGGTTGGTTGGCGCTGTCTGGCAATGGTCTGAATTCACGGATCCTGTCCAGGGTACAGTAGAAATTGAAGATTCAGAACTATATACGGCCGAATTTTTAGATGATGGAACGGTCAATGTTCAAGCTGATTGCAACAGTGGTCGCGGTAACTACACTTTGGATGGCAGCAGCATCACCATCTCCGAATTGGCCATGACCCGTGCTTTGTGCGCTCCGGAATCACTCTCCGACCAATATGTTGAGTATCTAAGCGCAGCGGCTATTTATTTCTTTGAAGAAGATGATTTGTTCTTCGATCTTCCGGCTGACAGCGGAACGATGAGGTTTATGGCAGAGGCAGAGGAATCTACCGCAGCCACCCGTGGTTCTGTCTATAAAGTTGTCCGTCAGGATGATGAAGAGGAAGAAGATCCGGTCCCATCTTTTACCGTTTGTACCGTCGTGGCCAACGAATCGGTTTCAATCGTAACTGAAAACTTCCCCGCCGATCAGGAATTTACAGTTCAAATGGGTCCAGTGCCCATGCCTATGCCGATGCCTGGCTATCACGGCCCGGCGCCCTATGGTGGCCCGAAAGGCAAACCGGCCCCCGGTCGGCAGCCCGCTTTCAAAGGTAAAGCCCCCGTAGGTCCTCAACCTCCTGGAAAGGGCATGCCTGAAAAGAAAGGGATGTGGGGCAAGTCGATGGGTCCGCAAAAAGTTTGGATTCCTTACTACGAGGCAGGCACCCTGGAATCAGGCGATGGCGGTGAGTTAGAAGCGACCTTTGATATTCCGGCCGATTTCTTATATGGAGCGCCAAAAATTTCCATCGTCTTGCGCACGGATCATGACGCTCCTTACATCGCTTATAACTGGTTCTATAACAATGATGCCGAGGTTTGTGAGGATAACGACGAAAACGGCGACTAGCATTGCAACTTAATTGTTACTAGAATAGAACTTCCCCGGCCAAGTCATCCGGCCGGGGAAGTTTTTTGTTTATAGAGGCGAATAGTATGGATCAAGGTGATTCAGGCCAATGATCAGTACAAGGAGTAAGATTTGCTGTCTGGTTTATTAAAAACAATGCGGCCGCGACAGTGGGCAAAAAATGTTTTTGTCTTTGTCGCCCTGTTTTTTGATCGCCAGATCACTGTTCCCAACAGTGTGCTGCGCACATTGGCCGCTTTTATTTTGCTTTGCCTCATGTCCAGCGCCGTGTACATCATGAATGACCTGGCCGATATCGAGAATGATCGCCGGCATCCGACGAAGAAAGACCGACCCCTGGCAGCCGGACAATTAAATCCGGCCGTTGCCGCAACAGCGGCGGTTATCCTGGCCGCAGGGAGCCTCATTACCGGCTTTTTAATCTCCGTCCCATTGGGCTGGATATTGCTTCTCTATTTAGTGATCCAAATAGGCTATACATTTTGGCTGAAGCAAGTTGTATTGGTCGATGTTCTGGTTGTGGCTTCCGGTTTTATCTTGCGTATTGCCGCCGGTGTTGCCGTCATTGACGTGCAGCGTTTTTCTCCCTGGTTATATGTATTTGGGGGATTTTTGGCCTTGTTCATGATTATCGGGAAACGCAGACATGAATTGGTCCTGTTAGGGGAAAATGCGGGCGACCATCGCCAGATATTAAAGGAGTATAACCTGGACCTCGTGGACCGGATGCTGGGATTGGTGACGACAGGAGCTGTCATTGCCTATACGTTGTATACTTTTCTGGCTGAAGGATTGCCCGAAAATCATTTAATGATGCTGACGATTCCCTTTGTTTTATATGCCATTTTTCGCTACTTGTATCTGATCCATGTTCGCCATGAAGGTGGCGCACCGGAGGATATTTTTTTGCGCGATCGGGCGATGCAGTTGTCGATGTTTCTCTACGCCATTTTCGTTTTTATAGTTCTATACGTCTTGTAGATAATCTTGAAGATGAATCCAAAATTTTATTCAACAAAACGAAGGGCGGTTAAGGCTACAGCACCCGGCAAGGTAATATTATTTGGTGAACATGCGGTGGTTTACGGCCGTCCGGCAATCGCAGCTCCCTTATCCCAACTGCGAGCAACAGCTATTATCGAACCGTGGGAAGAGCAAGGCGTGTTACTGGTAGCTCCTGACCTGGGTTTAAAGAGATCGCTGCCTGATGCCGGCGCTGATGATGCGCTCGTCCTGGCTGTGCGACAGGTTCAACAAGCCACAGGATTGAAACAACTGCCGGATATCCGTATTACAGTGACGAGCGAAATACCTATCGCCAGCGGCCTTGGTAGTGGAGCGTCGATCACTGCGGCTATTATTCGCGCCTTAACTTCTTATCTTGATTTAGATGATCTTGCCGACGATGAATGGGTTTCCCGCCTGACTTTTGAAGTGGAAAAATTTTATCACGGGACACCTAGCGGCATTGATAATACAGTTGTCACGTATGAACGTCCCGTATATTTTGTACGTGTTCCGCCAAATAACCGCATTGAGACCTTTGAAATCGGCCGGCCACTGCCTTTATTGATTGCTGATACGGGCGTGAGCAGCCATACAAAAGCCGTCGTGTCGGCCGTCCGGCAGGGATGGCAGGCTAATAATATGCTTTATGAAAAGCTGTTCGATGGTTGCGGAGCAATTGCCGACGCAGCCCGTACAGCGATTGCCCTTGGAGAGTTGTCTCGGGTAGGGAAATTAATGGATAAGAATCATCGTTTGTTGGTGGAAATGGGTGTCTCTTCTCCTGAGTTGGATAAATTGGTGGAGGCTGCTTCAAAAGCAGGAGCTTATGGCGCGAAATTAAGCGGCGCGGGGCGCGGGGGCAATATGATTGCGTTGGTCAATGAAGAAACGGAAAGCAAGGTTCGTGCCGCCTTGCTTGAAGCGGGTGCTCAATCTATATTAAGCAGCCGGATTGGGGCGTGAGCGAGTCTCGATTGTTGGCTCTTTTGTCATTGCGGGTAAAAGGGAAATGTTATGGCAATCCTTTCTAAGGATAGAGCCAATTAAATGCCTCAGTTCTTAGTTTGCGATATGATACAAAGCAAGAAAAAAGGTCAGCCACCTGGCTGACCCTGATCGATTTTTGACTTTTACAATTCTAATTAACTTTTCGCTGATGTTTTCAAGCAGCGTGTACAAACGTATTTGCGAACCTTTCGGCCGTTCTCATAAAATGTTGCCCGCTGAATGTTGGGCTTGAACTGCCGCTTGGTTTTCTTCTGCGAAAAGCTAACATTGTGGCCAGACATTGGCCCTTTGCCGCATATTTGACATTTAGCCATGATTTCACCTTGTCCTGACAAACTAAAAGCGACCGTTTCCGGTCGCTCAAGATTTAGAATGAGCAATGTGGGATTATACACAAGGCAGGTTGTTTTGCAACCTTGCAGGGAAAATCATTAAGGTATTTCCCACTGTTTTGGATGACTGGAGTTTAGATGCCAACTAGAGACGAATCACTGGGACAGATCGATATTTCACCTACTGCTATTGCAACCATAGCCAACCAGGCCATTAACCAATGCTATGGTGTGGTTGGTATGGCCAGCAAAAACGTTGTCGACGGAATTGCGCGTTTACTAACGCGTGATGGTCACCGCGGTATTGATGTGCATATGGTCAATGATGAGATTATCATCGATGTTTATGTCATTGTTGAATACGGTGTTCGCATACGAACTGTGGCTGAAAGCATCCAAAATACGGTTAAATATCATGTTGAAAATGTTTTAGGGTTGCCGGTAGGTGAAGTAAACGTTTTTATTCAAGGATTGCGCCTAAACAATCGTGAACAAGAAAACGACAAATAAATAAAGAAACGTTTTCCAACATTCTTTGGCCGGCTTATCTATAGGCTATAAACAAGGCTCTGGCGCGGATTGCAAGAGATGCAGCCAGGACCTTGTTGAAGAAACTCAGAAAGCGAAAATGAGAGGAGATTTGAAATTGGCACAGCAGGAAAAGACAAAAGCCCCGCCCGTGCACCGAAAATGGTTGCAGTGTAACGGCCGCCAATTGCGCAAATTAGCCAAGGTCGGATTGATCTGGCTGGAAGAAAATCATCAATACGTCAATTCGTTAAATGTTTTCCCTGTTCCAGATGGTGATACAGGAACCAATATGCTTCTTACCATGCGCTCTGCGGTTGACCATATTGATGAAGATGAAGATATTCGGGTTGATGAAGTTGCTGCGCAGCTTTCGCGCGGAGCCTTGATGGGCGCTAGGGGAAACTCAGGGGTCATTTTAAGCCAAATTTGGCGGGGATTGGCTAAAGGATTGGCCCACAAAGAAACATTTGACGTATATGATTTGGCTGAAGCTTTTCAACAAGCGTCCGATACCGCTTACAATGGGGTGATGCGTCCGGTTGAAGGCACAATCTTGACCGTCATCCGGGAGGGCGCCGCTGAAGCGGCCGATGCTGCCGAAAAAAGTCGGGATTTACGCTTTGTCATGGAACGCGTCCTCGAGCGCTGCCAACAAGCGTTGGAAAGAACACCCGATTTACTTCCGGTCCTGAAGCAAGCCGGTGTTGTCGATTCCGGCGGTCAAGGACTGGTTTTTATCTTTGAAGGGATGCTGCGTTACGTTAATGGCCAGATGCGGACACTTGCTTATGAGGATGAACAACAAAGGGCCGATGTGCGGGTTGGGCATACTGCCCAGGAGCGCGTCGCTCCTGAGGGGGGAGAAATTGAAAACCCCTATGACGTGCAGTTCATTTTGATGGGGGAAAACCTTGATGTAAAGGAAGTTCGCCGTAATATTGATGCCATGGGAGACTCGACCGTGGTAGTCGGAGACGAGAACACAATTAAAGTGCATATCCATGTCAAAAACCCGGGAGAACCGTTAACCTATGGCATTGGGCTGGGCACGATCACTGATGTAGTTGTAGAAAATATGCAGATGCAGATGGAAGACATCATCAACAATCATTCCCCCTTATCTCTGCCATCAGAAATTATTGAAGTAAAGATTGAACCGGGCCAAATTGGTGTTGTGGCCGTTGCCGGTGGAGAAGGGTTATCCAACATTTTTAGAAGCCTGGGAGCGGCGAAAATCGTTGCTGG
Organism: Anaerolineae bacterium; assembly: GCA_028277515.1. Next base: position 2,089 of record JANQGC010000228.1, on the reverse strand, counting down.
AGGGCAGACCAATAATCCCAGCACGGAAGAGATTTTTCAGGCTATTGAAGAAGTACCTACGGACAAAGTTATCATTTTGCCTAATAACAAGAATATCTTCCTCGCCGCTGAGGCGGCACGTGACTTAAGTTCCAAAGATGTGACAGTCGTGCCAACGCGCACCGCCCCGCAAGGCTTTTGTGCCTTACTCTCTTTGAATCCCAATGGTGATATGCAGAAAATGGCAGAGGAAATGGAATTTGCCGCCCAATCAATCTCAACCGGGGAGATCACTCGCGCGACAAGGACCGTCAGCCTCAATGGCCTTTCGGTCAATGAGGGTGAGATCATCGGCCTGGTGGACGGCCGTCTTTCTGCATCCGGCCTAACCTTTAACGAGGTGCTGAACCAGGTCCTGGAAAATATGGATATGGAAGATCGAGAAATCCTGTCTGTTTATTATGGCGCTGATATTATGGAAGAGGAAGCAGGTGATGTCGTAGAGCAGATTGAAGCCCTTTACCCTGAGGTTGAAATAGAACTGCTTCCAGGAGGACAGCCGCACTATTTTTATATTTTGGGAGCAGAATAATCCATTCGCATATGACAATCGAGATCGTTACTGACAGCGCCTGTGATGTTCCCCCAAAATTTGTGGCGAAGTATGGCATTCATGTCGTGCCGGTATATATCAATATCGGTGATAAAAGCTACCTAGATGGAGTGGAGCTGACGCGAGAACAATTCTTCAATGACCTGGCGGATTACAAAGATCTACCCACGACGGCCGCGCCTTCGTCCGGTTCTTTTTCGGCAGTGTACCAGGAACTCTCCGACAAGGGCACTAAAGAGATCCTCTCTATTCATATTGCCGGCAATTTAAGTAACACCTACAATGCCGCACGACTGGGTGCAGAAGATGTGCAGGGCGCTGAAGTAACGCTGTGGGACACCAAACAAATTACCATGGGTTCCGGGCTGCAGGTCATTGCCGCGGCTGAAGCCGCGGCCGCGGGCGCATCTATGGCTGAAATTATCGCCTTATTAGAAGAAAAACGACAAAAAACGCGCATTTATGCCGTACTGGATACACTTGAATTCTTACGGCGCAGCGGTCGTGTGAACTGGGCACAATTTGGCTTTGGGACTTTATTGCGCATCAAGCCGGTCCTTGAGGTCCATGAGGGGGCGATTTTCCAAAAGGAACGGGTGCGTACATTTAAACGCGCCTTGAACCGCTTGATCGAGCTGGTCGATGTCCAGAAACCACTGGCAAAGATTGCGGTCTTGCATGCCAACAATATACAGAAAGCGAAACAATTACAAGAAGAGGCGGCTGCGCTCTTTCCTCCTGATCAGGAGCCGATATTTATGGAAATTACGCCGGCTATCGGTGCCCATATTGGCCCGGGAGCTGTTGGGTTTGCCTTTATTACAGAATAAAACAAATGGCTGGAATATTTGAACGTTTAGAACGTGTTTTAGATTTGGAAGTTCAGCAAGGGTACCGGGATAAAGCTGTAGTTGGCGGTATTCGCCAATTTGCGGTTTATTGGGCCGGCAAGGCGCGCGAAGAAATAGAAGACGAAGCCGATCGCGCCCTGGTCGAGCAAGTTGCTGAGACATTGACGAACTACGGAAAACTGCCGGGGAAAGAAGCACGATCTGCAGCTATTCAACAACTTTTGACAGATTTGGAGAAACGCAACACACGCCTGAGGGATAGCCAGGCAGAACAGCCAAAATCGAAGCCCAAGCCGAAACCCACAACAGCCCCCAAGCAGGAAAAAATGGGCACTTCACCGGCAGCTAAACGTGTTGCTCGTGACTCAGCTGCGCCACGAAAAAGGTCGGACCGCCAGATCAAACCTGCCCAGGAACCTGATCCGGAAGGATTGGCCCAGGCGGTAACTACTGTCAAAGGGGTTGGACCTAAAATGGCCGAAAAATTGCAAAAATTGGGGGTCCAAACCATTCAGGATCTGCTTTATTTATTCCCGCGCCGCTATGATGATTACACGTTGATGAAGCCTATTGGTAAGTTACAATTTGGCGAACAGGTGACGATTATCGGAACGGTTTGGCAAACAAGAGCCAGGCGTTCTCGCAA
>JANQGC010000213.1 GCA_028277515.1 Anaerolineae bacterium | reverse complement strand
TAGCTGCCTTGCTTTCGGCGCCAATCACTGCTTACTTGTTTGGCGGTGTCACCGGCGCAGGAACCGATCTGATCGTGGGCATGTTCCGCGCGACCGGAGCCGGCATTCTCGAAGCTGCCTTAGGCCAGGGCTTAATCACCGACTTGATCGACAAAACTCTCTCCTTCCTGATTGTCATGTTGATCATCAAAGCGTTGCCCTCCACCCTGCTCACCCGCTTCTCCCGCTCAGAAAATGTGATGGAAGAGACGGAAATTGACTTAGACAGCATGCTGGAAAGCGAACGTTAACCATCTTTGGCCGCAGGAACGCTTTACATCGACAATGACCGCGGCTTGCAGCGGCTCAACCCGCTGACCAAGCTGGTGGTCACCTTGTTTTTAATCATCCTGGCCTTGATCGCGCCCGGCGTCTGGCCAGTCTACCTGGTATTCCTGCTGGGTGTGATCCCCCTGGCGCTTTGGGGCGGCATTTTACGGCCGTTATGGAGCGCCTTGTGGAAAATCATCCTGCCCTTCGCCATTTCCATGTTCCTGATCCAGGGTCTGTTTTGGACCGGGGGAACCCCTATTTACACCCTTGGACCATTATCACTGAAAGCTGAAGGGTTGCTCTTTGCCACGCGCATCACCGGCCGGTTGCTGGCCATCATGGGCGGTTTTCTTCTTTTTTCTCTTTCGACGCCACCGGACGACCTGATGATCACCCTGGAAGAACGGGGCGTCCCCAACAGCCTGACCTATATCATCCTTTCCACGATTCAGCTTATTCCCGGACTGCAAACCCGCGCCAGCAAAATCCGCGATGCCCAACGCTCACGCGGCCTGGAAACGGAAGGAAATCTTTGGCTGCGCATCAAGTCCTTAATCCCCCTGGTCGAACCGCTGGTCCTGGGCAGCATCGTCGACGTTGACGAACGAGCCATCGCCCTGGAAGCACGCGGCTTCAGCAGCAGCCATAAAAAGAGTTTTTTCCGCGCCGTCGCTGACCACACTTGGGAAAAAGTGCTGCGTTGGCTGCTGCTTATTTTAGGTGTCGTGTTAATTCTGCTGCGGTTGCTTTGGCCATTGGTGAGATGATCCACAGATGACACGGATTTCACAGAAACCCATTCTAATGGTTGGGTCATCAATTGAATTGCATTAGATTTGTCAATTTTTTTCTGTGAGATTTCCAGAGGTACAAGAAATCAAAAATTGACAAATCTTTCGGATATTTGCTTAATGAATTCATATCAATTAATGCAATATCGGAAATAACTCTAAAAAATCTGTGTCACGGATGACATCAGTGGAAGAATCAATAATCGATTTAAAAGAAGTCTCTTACGCCTATCCCCAGGCCACATCACCGGCCCTGCGCAAGGTCTCCCTTTCCATGCCCCAGGGACAGTTTTTAGCCGTCACCGGACCAAACGGGGCAGGCAAAACGACATTGAGCTATATCCTGAGCGGCTTTGTTCCCCACCATTTTCAAGGAACCCTGCGCGGTGACATCGTCGTTGATGGCTTGAGTCTCCCCCAAAGCAGCATGGGTGAAATTGCCGGGCGGGTGGGTCTGGTCTTTTCCAATCCCTTCAACCAGATATCCGGCGCGCGCTTCACTGTAGAAGAAGAAGTCGCCTTCGGGTTAGAGAACATGGGCGTGCCCCGCCTGGAAATGCATGAACATGTAGCGCGCATTTTAGAGGTGACCAGCCTTTCCGATGTCGCCCAACGCAGCCCTTATGCCCTATCCGGCGGGCAGCAGCAGCGGTTGGCCCTGGCCTCCATGCTGGTCATGCGGCCGCGCCTGTTGGTGCTTGATGAACCGACCTCACAGCTAGACCCCAGCGGCAAAAAAGAGGTGTTCGCCGTGTTGGACCGCTTAACGGCCGAACAAGCGATCACTGTCGTTCTGATCGAACACGAACTGGAATGGATCGCCACTTTCGCCGACCGTGTGTTGGTTATGGATCATGGGCGTATCATCAAGGATGGCCCACCCCGGCAGGTGCTCTCTGATGAATCCCTGGTTGAATTAGGCGTGGGCAACACCGCCTACACCGTTGCTGCTCGCCAGGCCGCTTCGCAGGGCTTAGTCAACAACGAGCAACCGCTTCCCGTCACGTTGTCCCAGGCCATCGAATTTTTCAAATCATGATTGATATCGTCGTTGACAACGTCACATTCTCCTACTCCCCGCAAGTCACCGCCCTGCGCGAGATCAGTGTGACCATAAAAAGCGGCGAAACCGTCGCCATTATTGGCGAAAATGGCGCGGGGAAATCGACGCTGGTTAAGCATTTTAACGGCCTGCTCCATCCAACAGAAGGAAGGGTCAGCGTCGGTGGTTGGGACACGCGTGACTTTTCGGCCGCGCAGCTTGCCCATCGTGTGGCCTTCGCCTTCCAGAATCCGGACGACCAGTTGTTCAAACGCTCTGTTGCTGCTGAAGTGGCCTTTGGCCCTGAGCAGTTGGGCTATTCAGAGGAGGAAGTTCGATTGGCCGTCAACAGCGCCCTGCAAATCACCGGATTAGGCGATCAGGCCCAGACCCACCTACACGACCTGCCCCATGCCCAACGGCGCATGGTCGCCTTAGCTGCCACCCTGGCACTTAATGCGCCGGTGATCGTGATCGACGAGCCAACCATCGGCCAGGACGCGGGAGGTATTCGGCGATTAGAAGAAATCATCGCCCGGCTCAATGCCGACGGCCGAACCGTCATCGCCATATCACATAACATCGACTTTTGCGCCAACAATTTCGGCCGGATCTTGCTCATGTCCAGGGGCCGGATCATTGCCGACGGCCCTTCTCCTGAAGTTTTCAGTAAGAAAGAATTGCTGGCCCAGGCCCATGTCGAACCGCCGCAAATCGTTCGTCTGGCCGAGGCTCTTAATTTACCGGAAAATGTGATTGATCTTGAATCGTTTATGCAGGTGTTGAGAAAAAAACGAAATTAAAAATGTGACAGTCACTTTGGTCAATATTTGGGCAGCATTACAGGCAGTAAAGTGACTGTCACTTATATAGGATAATTGAATGTAAATAACCTGTAGGAAACCCATGATCTATACTCTAGGAAATCTCATCATCGACCTGCTGCTCTATATCGACCAGTTCCCTGTCCAGGCCCAGGATCTGCAAGGCGTCTCCCACATCGACATCGGCCCCGGCGGGGCGTGCAATGTAGCCATTATGGCTTCCCGCTTCGACCTGGAAACAGCCTGTTTGGGGGAAATCGGTGATGACAATTTCGGCCGTCTCCTTCTGGCCGGCCTGTCCCGCGAAAACATCAACACGGATCACATCCGGATCAACCGCAACCTGACTACTCCCGTTGCCGGGGTCCTCGTCGATCCGGGAAGCGAGCCGGCCTACCTCGGCTATCCCGGCCAACCGCAGATCGAGCAACTGCCCTCATCCTGGCCGCCCCTTCTATCCAATGCCCAGACCGTGTTTGTCGATGGCTGGATCGAATATGAGGCGGTGGCCAAGGTCAATATAGCCGCGCTAAACATCGCTCATGAGGCGGGCGTGCCCATCTTCTTCGATCCCGGGCCGGGCAACCCGCGCCAGGACAACACCTGGCATAGGGAGGCGGCCGATTTGGCATCAATCGTCCTGGGAACAGAAAGCGAAATACAAAAGCTCTTAGAAATAGATAATGCCATTGATGGGGCACAGCAGTTGGTGCAAAACGGCCGTCAACTGGTCGTTATCAAAAAGGGGGCCGAGGGAGCTATTTTTGTAACCACCGAGGAAACGCTTTCCGTTCCCGGCCTGCCGGTCCAGACCGTCGATGCCACCGGGGCCGGAGACAGTATGGCCGCGGCCGTCATTTACGCCATACTCAACGGGTTTTCCCTGCCGGACCTGGCCAACCTGGCCAACGCCACCGGCGCGGCCAAAGTGCAAAAAGTCGGCACCGGCCACCAATTGCCCACTGTGGCTGAAATCAAAACTGTATTGGGCAAACACGACATCAAAATTTCCATTCTCCCGTAGGGGCTGGGCGACGCGGTACGGGTTTCCAGGGACACGGAGACATTCTATTCGCGTCGCCTTGCCCACACAGATGGTCCCGACCAACAGGGCGAGATGGCGCGAATCAACGTCTATGGTTTTCGACACAATCCAACCGCGCCATCCCGCCCCTACATTGGAACGATAGCGATTACGACAACGATTATGATTAACTCGCCACTCGATTACCCATTTTGCTGGAAGTCTACCGGCCGGTAACGGACTTGCAATAATCCACTATCAAACGACCGGGCATCAACCAGTTCCAACTTGATATCCTCTTCCAACGGCCCGAACAAAGGAATCCCCTGCCCAATCAGCACCGGGATGACCGTAATAATCATTTCCGCGATCAGGCCGGCGCGCAAAAAAGGCTGGATCGTCTTGCCGCCATCCACATAAACATTTCTAGACCCAGTAGCCACTAACCATTCAGCCACCTCCTGCGCCGAGCCGGAAAACAGTTCAATCTGATCGGCCAAATGCTGCGGAATATGCGGCCGGCCGCTGCTCAACACCACCACCCGCTTGCCCTTGTATGGCCACTGGTTGAAGCTGACCACCATATCAAACGTGTGCCGGCCAAGAAGCAGCGTATCAATACGGTCCCAATGCGCCTGATAACCATGATCCTCTTCTTCCCCCGGCTCTTCCGCCCCTGGAAGCCAATCCAGCCCGCCATCCGGCCGGGCGATAAAACCATCCAAACTTGTGGCAATGAATACTGATCCCTTAAATATCATCATATTCCTTCCTTACTATTGCTCTTCTCAAATTCTCTGGCCTCCGAATGATCCACCCGCAGATAACGTCCGACCAAGCAAACCGTTTCGGCACCTGATTCTTATAGCTGGCCAACCAGGTATTTTCCGTCCGATCATGATTTTCTGCCAACCAAACCCGCAACTCTCTCCGGCTCCCAATCTGCACCCGCTCAAATTCCTTCATCAAACAATTCTTATCCCAATCTCTATCTCAATCCCAATCCCAATCCCTTATCATGTTACCCATTAAACTGCCCACTGCCCACTGACAACCGTCCACTTGCTTACTCGCCACCTGCCACTCAGTTTGCCCTGAGCCTGTCGAAGGACCACCCGCCACTCCCCTCGTAATAATCCCTGTAAGATTCACCCGCTAGATTTACAATGGATTTATGTGGTTTTTAGATTTGTCAATTTTTTCTGTAGGATTTCCAGAGGTGCAAAAAAATAAAAATTGACAAATCTTTCGGATATTCACTTGAATGGTAAAAATCAAAAAACCCGTTAAAATCTTCTTTGTCCACTCATGATACGGTCGTGTTTGTCCTTCCGGACAGTTCACTGCCGACTGTTTACTGACCACTAATTAAAGATCCCCATCCAGGAGGAACTATCATGACAACCTCGATTCGCAGCACCGATTCTCGCCCTTTGATTCTTGCCGGCGTCCTCATCGCTGTCATCCTGATCATCCTCATCGCTAACCAACAACTCTTCGCCCAGGCGACCATCACGGTTAATTCAACGGCCGACACGGTCATCCCCGGTGATGGCGACTGCACGCTGCGCGAGGCGCTGAACAACGCCAATAATAATTCACAAACGACCAATGGCGACTGTGCCGCGGGAACCGGCGACGATACGATTAACCTGCCTGGGGGAACCATTACCCTGGCCCTTGGCCCAGCCGATGAAGACAACAATGTTGGCGGTGACCTGGACATTTTCGACAGCGTGACCATCAACGGCGTCGGGCAAAACACGACCATTATCGATGCCGACCAGATCGACCGCGTCTTCCACATCACCGTCGATACGGAAACCGTTTCCTTCAATGATCTGACCATGACCAACGGCCGTGCCCCCGACGGCGCAGCCTCCCAAGGCCAACATGGCGGTGGTTTATTCGCCCAGGGCATCGTCAATTTGACCAATGTCACCGTCAGCAACAATCAAACGGGAGATGGTCAAGGATTAGCAGGGGTGGATGGTGGCCATGGCGGCGGCATATACACCGATGACGATAACGGCATGCTGACCATCAGCGGCAGCACTATCAGCGGCAACCAGACCGGACAAGGCTTTCCCTCCCAGGTTTCCGGTGTAAGCGGTTATGGCGGCGGTCTTTATATCAGCGGTCCGGCCGAAATCAGCGACAGCACCATCAGCGATAATCAAACCGGCGACGGGGTGGATGGTCCGGGTGTTGCCAACGAACAAGCGGGTGGATCCGGCAATGGTGGCGGCATTGCTATATGGGAACTGGCGCAGAATGTGCACATTCATGACGGCGTGCTGGTCAGCGGTAACAGCACAGGTGATGGGGGCAGCAGCCTGGTTGATCGAGGTGGATCATCAGGTGGCGGCGGCGGCATTAGAATTGGTAATCAATCCCAAAACATCACCATTGAAGATGATGTCACCATAACAGGAAACTGGACCGGTGACGGCGGTGACGGTGGAGATAATGGCGGCACTTCCTTAGGCGGCGGTGGTATTCGCATCAGTGGTAATTCCGAAAATGTCACCATCCAAAATAATGTGACCATCAGCGGCAATTGGACCGGTGACGGCGGAGACGGCGATACCTTTGCCGGCAGTTCATCAGGCGGCGGCGGTATTCGGATAAGTAGTTCTGATAACATCACCATCCAAAATAATGTGACCATCAGCGGCAATTGGACCGGTGACGGCGGTGACGGTGGAGATGATGGCGGCACTTCCGAAGGCGGCGGCGGAATTCGCATCAGTGGTAGTTCTGAGAACATCACCATCCAAGATAATGTGACTATCAGCGGCAACTGGACCGGCGGCGGTGGTGACGGCGATTCAATCGGGGGCACCACTTACGGCGGCGGCGGTGTTAGAATTTCCGGGAGTTCTGAGGTCATGATGACCGGCGTGGCCATCGATGGCAACCAGGTCAATGCCATTGGCCTGGACACCACGGACGGCTCGGACAATGGTCAAGTAAGGGCAGGTGGCGTGACAATCTCCGGTTCGAGCATCCTCTCGGCGACACAGATTTCCATCTCCAATAATCAGACCATCGGCCAAGGCGGCGCTGTGAGATTGAGTGGCAACAGCACACTGACCCTGACGCAAAGCACCATAAACAACAACCAGGCTTTAGAAGACGGCAGCGGTTTGTTTATGTTCACTAGTGTGACAGCCATCATCGACCAGACCGCAATCACCAATAATTCTTCCACCGCGAATGGTGGCGGCGTGTCGATTGTACCGGATGATAGTATTGGTGGACCCAATTTTATCCAATTTGCCAACAGCACCATCAGCGGCAATATCGCCCAGAATGGCGGCGGCTTTTACATCGCTGGTGGCGGCTTTGATAATTCGGCCAATGTGCAGATGGTCAATTTGACCATCACCAACAACAGCGCCAATCAAGGGGGCGGCATCTGGAGTAATGCCGGAGGGGACAGCGGAAATGATGTCACCATCGAAAATTCCATCGTCGCCGACCAGCTTTCAGGGGATGATTGCTCCCTCGGCTCCACCTCTCTACTATCAGAAGGCCATAATTTAGAAAGCGGCACAAGCTGCCAATTCACCACCCCCGACGACATCCAAAACGGCAACGCCGATTTACAGCCCCTGGCCGACAACGGCGGTCCGACGATGACCCACGCCATCACCTTCGCCAGTGAGGCCTTTAACACGGGCAATACGGCGACCTGCACCAGCGATCCCGTGAACAGTGTCGACCAGCGCGATGTCACCCGCCCACAAGGGCCGGACTGCGACATCGGCGCTTATGAACTGGACGGGGGCACCCTGACCATTGTCAAAGAGGCCGATCCGCCGGATGGTACCGACTTTACCTATACAATTTCACCCAGCATACCCTTTACCAGCAACCTGGCCCTGGACCTGGTTATTGGCCAAACGGGCAGCGGGCAGGGACAGTTTCTGTCACCGCAAGGCCTGGCCATCGACAGCCTGGGAAATCTGATCGTGGTCGAAGAAAATAACTCGCGGGTCCAGGTATTAGACACAGACGGTAATTATGTGGACCAGTTCGGCTCTTTCGGCAGCGGTAATGGAGAATTCTTTGGTGCGGATGGGGCCGCTGTTGACGGATCAGGAGATATTTACATCACTGACGGAGAAAATGACCGCGTGCAGATCTTCGACAGCAGTTACGCCTATAAAGACCAGTTCGGCACCGCCGGCACGGCCGAAGCAGAATTTGACCGGCCCGGCGCCATCGCCATCGATCAGGCGACCGGCGATATTTATGTCGCCGATTTTAATAATTACCGCGTGCAGAAGTTTGATGCTTCTTTCAACTTCATTTATACCATTGGCAACAATGTGAATGGTGGCGGGAGCGGAGATATTTGTTTTTCCGGCTGCCAGGCGGGCGTCATGAGTAATGGGGCAGGCAATTTCCGGCGCATTGGCGGTATTGCCGTCGCGCCTAACGGGAACTTCTATGTCGGTGATGATTTCGGCCGGATCCAGGTCTTCGATTCCAATGGCAGCTTCCTCTTCCAATTCGGCGACACAGGTCCTGAGGCCTATAACTCTGTGAATGGCATCACCATTGACGGCACAGGTACGGTCTATGCCGCCGGACAGATCGACGATGGGTATGTGGTCAAGATTTTTACGCCCACAGGCTCGATAATCAACGTAATCGATCCCGGGGGTTCTGCCTCCTTCCTCAATGAAATTTATGATGTCGTTCTGGACAGCAGCGGTAATCTGTTTATTTCTCTCTCATTCCAGAATCAGGTCTATAAATATGTGCCCGTAGATCTGGTCCTTGATGATGCCCTACCGGATGACGACGACAATGTGCGCAGCTCAGCGACGGCCGTGGCCAGCATCGGCACCTACGAGATCACTGAAATCCTGCCCGACAACTGGCTACTGGATGATCCCGGCGCTGTCACCTGCCAGGATGGCGATGACCTGCTGGTCGTGGAGCGCACTGAGAGCGGTGTGATTGTCGAAGTAGCATTGGGATCTGAGATCACCTGTTCTTTCAGCAACGAATCACGCGCCGAATTGCTGGTGCAAAAAGAGACTGATCCCGCCGCCGACCCACAGCTTTTCGAGATGGCCCTGCTGCAATTGTACAGTGGACCCTATGTGAACGCTGAGCTTGGAGCTTTCACCGTCGATAACGGTGGAAACCTGGTTCAATCATTTAGTTCGCCCCCTCGAATCGTCAAATTAGATGAAAGCTTCGGAAGAATTCTGGAGTTTGGCCAGGAGGGCACACAGGGTGGCCAGTTCAGCAATTTCATAGGTGGAGTAGCCACTGACCCGAACACCGGAGACATTTATGTCACGGACAGCGGCCATGACCGCATTCAAAAATTTGACAGCAGCGGCAATTTCATTTGGGCCATTGGCTGGGATGTAGACAGCGGTGGCGGAACCGGTTTTGAAATCTGCTCCGTAGCGGCAAATTGTCAAGCCGGTGCATTTGGGGACGGCGCGGGCCAATTCTTCGAACCAATAGCCCTCGCTGTGGACAGCAGCAGCAACCTTTATGTTGGAGACACCCTCAACTACCGCGTGCAGAAGTTTGCCGGCAATGGCAGCTTCTTGCGCACCTTTGGTTGGGGCGTTGATACCGGTGCCAATGCCTTTGAAATTTGTACAACCGTATGTCAGGCCGGCATCAGCGGCAGCGGTCCGGGACAATTTTCTTTTTTCACGGAGATCGCTACCGGCAGCGGAGATCGCGTTTACATATTAGATGACGATAATAACCGCATCCAAATCTTTGACTCTGATGGCAACTTTTTAGGTGAATTGGGTGTGGGGATCCTCCAATTTCCAACCTCAATGGACACGGACACTGCCGGAAACATCTATGTTTTTCAACAAGAGGCTGGAGACATATTTGTCTTTGATAATTCTGGAACCTTAGTCGACAATCTTAATTATCTTTTCCTAAGCCCGGGTACTGATTTCGATGACCTCGCTGTGGGTGATCCTGGCAACCTGTATATAGATTCTTCTTTGGGCGAAGATGAAATCCCGGCCCTAACACGCGTCGTTTTGTTTGAGCTGATGGATGATCAATCCCAACTATTTACTGACCTGGTCGCGTCCGACACGCAGACCCAGATCATTGAAAATGTGCCTGATGGATGGGTGCTCATGGATGTTGATTGTGGCGATGTGCCCATTTCCGAATCTCCAGGCGGTCTCGGGCTGGTGCTGCCTGCCGGCGAACAGGTGACATGCACCCTGACCAACACCGCTTTGGCCACTTTATCTATCTTGAAGGAAACCAATCCTCCCGCTGGTCAAAACTTCGAATTCACGTTCGACAGCCTGCAGGATGATATTATTTTTCTCCTGGACTGGGGCCAGGAAGGCAATGGTGATGGAGAATTCGATAACCCTTCTTTCATCGCCACAGACGCCGACGGCAATGTTTTCGTGAGCGATGAAGAAAACAATCGTATCCAGAAGTTCGATGCCCTGGGCAATTTTTTGCTAACCTTCGGAACAGAAGGCGCGGCCGAAAACGAGTTCGATAATCCTGGTGGTATCGCAGTCGATGGCAACCGGGTGTATATTGCTGACACCGATAATCATCGCATCCAGGTCTACGATCGCAATGGCAACTTCATAGAAATGTGGGGTTGGGGTGTGGATACCGGTGCCAATAACTTTGAAATTTGTACCTCAGCCTGCCAGAGTGGGCAGTCTGGTACAGAGGCAGGACAATTTGATGAGATACGCGGATTGGCCGTTGATAGTAATGGCAACGTCTATGTTGTTAGTTCTGAAAATGAACGTTTACAAAAATTCAGCAGCACCGGGACCTTCATTGAGATGTGGGGCTGGGGTGTCGACACCGGCGCCAATCAGTTTGAAATCTGCACGACTGCCTGCCAGGAAGGATTTGAAGGGAGCCGTGCCGGACAATTTGATGATCTGCGCAATATCGCCATCGATGCATCAGATAATGTATATACCCTAGAAATCGGAAATAAGCGTGTCCAAAAGTTCGATAGTGCCG
>JANQGC010000269.1 GCA_028277515.1 Anaerolineae bacterium | reverse complement strand
TTCTGAGGTGACGGCGAAGCGGCCGGAGCGTAAGACCCGTTCTAACCGGCCGCCTGCTTTGAATTCAGAGTCCATAGGGTTCTCATTTCCTTTTCGATTGGTTCGGAGATGATCGGTTTGTTGCTAGTCTGCTCCCAGCCCTTGGGTTTCTCCTGGTCGATGTCATAGAGCATATTTATCCAGGATGCCGTGCCTTGCAGCCGGCGATTGACCGGCGGCTGGACGGTCAGCATTTCATGCCCCCAGTCGGGCATGTGGCGTGATCGTTCATACGCGTAGACCCAAACGCAGCGCATCTCCGGCTTCACTTCACAATGACCATTGGCACGCACGCCACCGCAGGGACCGTTGCGCAGATTTTTGGGGCAGGTCATGGGACAGGTCATGCCCGTGCTGTGTAGGATGCACTGCCCACACATTTGACAGTCAAAGACCGCTCCTTTACTCACTTCCTCAACCCAAATGACCAGCGGTTCGACGGCCGATCCCGGCTTGAGCCAGCGTTTAAATGGATGCAGGATCTTTTCAAATATATTGTAAACCACTTCCAGGAAGTGCGGATAGTTTTGTAGAAATTGTAAAGGCATAATCTTATTTAATCCTATTTCCCTTAATTTGAGAAATCCAATGTCCGAATTTTAGTCGGTTCTATCCTGCGGGCAAGTTTAATAGGCTAAACGGCCGAGACATGAATCTTGCATATTTTACCCATCAGACTCTGCCAGAAATAGCTAACTCTTCAGAGAAACATCAAGGGCATGTTGTCTGGGGGGACACGCAAAACGCCTATACTTGAAACCTGACATCAATTTGTGATATTCTGCACAAATAAACACATTAGGAGGAAACTGACATGCGTAGACAATCACGTCCGTACACACTATGGGCACTCATCGGGTGTTTGTTATTTCTTAGTATAAGCGGCCTGGCAGGAGGAATTGGCATGCTCATAGATCCAAGTGGTGCAATCCTCTCGCTACCAGACGGTTTGCTGGAGGATCTACCGATTGATACCTTCATTTTGCCTGGATTGTATTTAGTGCTGGTCTATGGGTTGCTTTCACCCGTAATCGCCTATGGTTTGTGGAAGCGAGCACCTTGGGCCTGGGGAGCGTCTGTTGTTCTTAGTATCATCCTCTTAGGCTGGATTATTGGCCAGTTCATACTATGGGGCAGCCCGCACATCATCCAGGTAGTGTATTTTGTTCTTGGCCTGGCTATGCTGATCCTCAGCCTGACCCCTGCGACGAGGATTGATCAACAACTGCGTAAAACCCACAATCATTGATGCCTGTAGGCCCAAAGGGTTTATACTGGCCAATCGGATTTCCAGGTGTTTAGCGCACGCCCAGCAGAACCTCAATGGTCAGCTGGTCCAGCCGTTCATAAGGCAGGCCGCGACGGCCGAGCGCCTGGCGATCAAACGTGGCGGCCTTTAATCCGGCCGCTTTTTGTGGCGAGTAAGCGCCCTTGAAGGCATCGGTCGAGCCGTCGTCAGTGTTGATCTCAGCCAGCAGATCTTGAATATCCTGGTCTTCATTCCACTGCCGGGCTTTATCTTTCAAAATCAGATAGGTGCGCATGCAGCCGCGGGCAAAATCTTTGACCCCTTCATAATCCTCGGTGCGGTAGGCATGGGCGTCAAAATGGCGTGAGCCTTCATAGCCCACCTCTTCCAGGAATTTGACCAGGAAGAAGGCACTCTTGATGTTCACTGCGCCAAAGCGGAAGTCCTGGTCGTAACGGCCGAATGCCTGGTCATTGAGGTCAATATGAAACAGCTTGCCCGCATCCCAGGCCTGGGCCACATAATGGAGGAAGTTCAGCCCGGCCATGTGCTCATGAGCCACCTCCGGATTGACGCCGACCATATGCGGATGGTCCAGGGTCTCGATAAAGCCCAGCATAGCCCCGGTGGTGGAGAGGTAAATGTCGCCACGCGGCTCGTTCGGTTTTGCCTCCAGGGCGAATTTGAGATCATAGCCCTGGTCGATGGCATATTCGCAGAGGAAGTTAAGCGCTTCGCGCAAGCGTTTACCGGCATCCAGCGGGTTTTTAGCAGCGTCGGTTTCTGTTCCTTCGCGACCACCCCAAAATACATACACTTCAGCCCCAAGTTCCACGCCCAGGTCCATGGCGTGCATCGTTTTCTGCAGGGCATAGGCGCGCACCCTGGGATCGTTAGCGGTGAATGCGCCATCTTTAAAGGCGGGATCACTGAAAAGATTGGTGGTGGCCATCGGTACAACCAGGCCCGTATCGTCCAGCGCTTTTTTGAATCGGCCGACGATTTGATCGCGCTCGGCGGGCGTGGCGTCGATGGGGACCAGGTCGTTGTCATGGAAGTTGACGCCATATGCGCCAACATCAGCCAGGAGATAGACCAGTTCGTCAGGTGTTTTGGGTTCGCGAACCGGCTCGCCAAAAGGATCACGGCCGATGTTGCCAACGGTCCATAAGCCAAAGGTAAATTTATCTTCCGGTTGGGGGGTGAATTTATCTGCCATAGGCTCTCCCTTGTAATTTTATTACACAAACTGATTTTTTCACAGTATAGGATTATCGGCCGAAATGTCAATCATCTGAAAGATTCGATATATTTTTCGGCGCTGATGTATCTTGAACTGGTCAATTTCCCGCGGCAGTGGTTAAATTCAGTTGGGTGAATTGAACGATGGCGCATGCTTTCTAGCTTGCGGCAGAACAAATTAAGCAATTTGTTCTACAGGTAGCACAAAAAGCCTTTTTTGCGGGAAGAAACAAACAGGAATGTTTGTTTTACAGAGAGTAAATTATGATTGAGATCAAAGGCGTCCATTTTATCGCTGGGGAAGAAAGCCAGAAAAGTCAGGAGCAGTTCAGTGGTGTGAACCCGCGAACGCGAGAGGTGCATGAGGTGAGCTACAGCAATGCCACCGAAGAGGAAATTGACACAGCCGTGCGCGCGGCCGTTTCCGCGTTTGAGGAGATGCGTCATTATCCGGCCGAAAGAATGGCCGGCTTCCTGGATCGAGTTGCGGGAGAAATCGAAGCAATGGACGAGCAGCTAATCATGGTCGCTGATGAAGAAACCGCTCTTGGACGGCCGCGATTGACCGGTGAATTAGCGCGGACGAATGGACAACTGCGTAAATTCGGTGCCATGCTGCGTGAAGGTTCTTATGTGGAGGCGATCATTGATAAGGCCCAACCAAATCGCAAACCGGCAGCACGTCCTGACATCCGGCGTATGCTCATTCCCACCGGGCCGGTAGCTGTATTTTCAGCCAGCAATTTCCCCTTCGCTTTTGCCGTCTGTGGTGGCGACACGGCATCGGCCTGGGCGGCCGGCTGCCCGGTGGTTGTTAAAGGCCATCCCAGCCATCCGCGCACCTCAGAGCTATTCGGCCGGGCGATCAACAAGGCGATCACTGCCCTCGATTTTCCACCGGGGACCTTCTCATTAATTCACGGCGAAAGTATCGACACCGGCCAAATCCTGGTCAACCATCCAGGGATCACCGCTGTGGCTTTCACCGGTTCCCTACGTGGCGGGCGCGCCATATATAACGCCGCTGCCGCACGACCTACGCCAATCCCCGTGTTTGCGGAAATGGGCAGCATCAACCCGCAGATTATGCTGCCCGGACCGATTGCCGCCAATGGAGAGTCGCTGGCCGATGCCTTGGTGAACTCATTGACCCTGGGTTCGGGACAGTTTTGTACAAATCCCGGTTTGGTCCTTGTGGTTGATAGTGAGGAAACGCGCGAATTTATCAATATCGTCAGCCGCAAAATGGCCGAAAAAGAGCCGGGTGTGCTGCTTAATGAGCAGATTGAACGTGGATTGGCTGAGGTCGTCAGCAATACAGGCAAGAAGGATGGTGTGACTCAACTCGTTGGCGGAGATGTTATCGCCGAGGGTTCTTACTGTTTTGCCAATACCGTCATGCAGACCAGCGCCGCCACGTTTCGCGCTGACCCGGAGCTGCAAGAAGAGCATTTTGGTCCCGTGACTTTATTTGTCGTTGCTGAATCGCTTGATGATTTACGCCAGACTATTCGCGTGTTGGATGGCAATCTGAGTGCTTCGGTGCATGCCCTGGAGGAAGAATATCATCTGGCCGGAGAATTGTTTGACTTGCTGCGAGAGAAGGCTGGCCGTTTAATCTTAAATGGGTTCCCCACCGGTGTGGAAGTGATTTATGCGATGACGCATGGCGGACCTTATCCGGCGACGACGGCGCCCTCGACCACTTCGGTTGGCATGACGGCCGTTAAGCGATTCATGCGCCCGGTCACTTACCAGAATATGCCGGATGAACTTTTACCACTGGCGCTGAAGGAAGAAAATCCCTTGGGTATTTGGCGGATTGTTGATGAAGAACGGACGAAATAAAGATCGCCTTTTTTGGAACTGCGGTTTATTATTAGACTTGGATTTCCCGATGACCGGCCGAATTCGATGGCCGGATAAACCACTTATCCACTGATCATAAGGTTCAGGTTGATTTGACGGCCGATAACATTTTAGTCCTGGCAATTTTGCTGGGAGCGTTGATCTTATTTGTCACCGAAAAGCTGCGGGTTGATGTCGTAGCGATGCTCGTTTTGGCCGCGCTGATCTTGTTTGGATTGGTCAGCAGTGAAGAAGCCTTTTCCGGTTTTTCCAGCCCGGCCGTGATTACCGTCGGGGCGGTGTTCATCATCAGCGGGGCGCTATTTCAAACCGGCGTGGCCGATAGCATCGCCCAATATATGCTAAGACTGGGGGGCAGCAATCCATTACGTCTGCTGGTTCTGATTATGATTACTGCCAGCTTGATGTCCGCGGTGATGAACAATATTGGAGCGGTGGCCATTCTGCTGCCGGCTATTGTGGCCATTTCCGAAAAGATGGAGATCCCGCCCTCCAAGATGTTGATTCCTCTGTCATTTGCCGCGTTGTTGGGCGGCAATATGACCTTGATTGGCACACCACCCAATATCTTAGCCAACGATATTCTGGCCAGCTATGGAATTGAGCCATTTGATTTTTTCGATTTTTTACCTACGGGCATTATGGTGACGGTGGCCGGCATCATTTATATGGTCGTGATCGGCCGTCACTTGCTACCTGCCCGCTATTCGACCAGTACACCTTCCCAATCCTATCGCCTGCGTCCCTATTTGACCGAGGTCCGCGTGGCCGCTACCTCAGATATGGTGGGTAAAAGCCTGGCAGAGCTGCAGCTTGTCAAGAATTATGATTTGAATGTCATCCATATCATGCGCGATGGCCAGCCTCCCTTTTTCCCCGGCGCGGACCGCCCCTTGAAAGCGGATGACATCTTGTTAATAGAAGGCAAGCCGGCTGATATTTTGTCGGCCGGCACTGCTTATAAGTTAAGGCCGGTTCAATCACCTGGTGCAGATGGAATAGAGAAGGATTTGGAGATTGGCAACTTTCGCCTGGTGGAGGTGGCCTTATCTCCCCGGGCCGATTTGGCCGGACAGACTTTGAAGCAGATTGATTTCAGGGCACGCTTCGACCTGGCTGTATTGGCCATCCGCCACCAGGGTCGCTCCATCGTTAATCGCCTGGCTGATGTTCCCCTGGAATTTGGGGACGCTTTGCTGGTGCAGGGAGAGGCGGATCGCATCGAT
>JANQGC010000171.1 GCA_028277515.1 Anaerolineae bacterium | reverse complement strand
CGATTTAAAAACAGAATGGCTTGCTCGCCGCGGTCGAGGGTTTCATCCAGCGCATGGGCCAAGGCCCGGCTGAAGATAGAGCGATTGCCGGCGCGCAGTTCCTGTCGCAGATCAACAATTTGTACGGGTGGCAGTGGGATTTCATATGCATCTTGCGGATCACCTTCTACGGGCAAATATTTACTACCAATTGCCAGGCGCCTGGCCTGGCTTTCGACCCTTAAACGATGACCCATAATACGCTTAGGCAGCTCCAACAAACGATATTGGCCTCCCAGTGCCCGGTGATAGCTGACGACATCAGGGGTGGCGCTGCCTAAAATCACATTGGCTCCCATAATCTGGCCGGCAGCAACGGCCGTCTCTGTCGCATGATAATAGGGTGGAGGGACCGGTGGTGTTTGCCGGTAACTGGCATCATGCTCTTCATCCACAACAATGACACCTATTTGTTCAAAAGGAGTGAAGAGCGCGCTGCGCGGGCCAACAACGATATCAAACAATCCCTGCCGGGCGCGCCGCCAGGTATCGTACCGTTCCCCATCACTCAGACGGCTGTGTAAAACGGCTACCTTACCAGGAAATCTTGAGGCAAAACGGCGAACGGTTTGGGGAGTGAGTGCGATCTCCGGCACAAGTACAATGGCTTGCCGGCCTTGAGCGAGACAACGCGCGATCGCCCGCATGTATATTTCAGTTTTACCGCTGCCGGTAACGCCATGAAGCAGTACAGGTGTAACCGAAGCTTGTGTTTCACCAATTGCATCGCCGAACTCTCCATGCTGAAAGATTTCACCCCAAACCCGCTGCTGATCGGCCGTCAACAAGGGGGCTGTTGTCGTCACATAATCCCGGTCGAGCATCGAATCACGCCAGATTTCTTCCGTACCAAACTGGATGAGTTCCAGCTTTTCCAGCCGTCGCAGGTGCGTCAAATTGCACCCTGTACGCTCGTAAATGGCTGATATGGGAATTGGTTGCATTTCAGCGGCTAAAAAATCCAAGATTTTGTAATATTTCTGAGCCTTCCGCAGGCGCATCACCTGCCAGAGCGCCTCATTTTCCGAGATAGCCAGGCTAATTGTGGCTGGTTGTTCGCTGAAGAATATTAACTCTTGGGCACTCAACTCTTCAGACATATCTGCTAGTTCAGATGCAGGTTGGGGCAGCTTTGATAAAATCTCACGATACTGGGGAGGGAAATCATCAGACC
Source organism: Anaerolineae bacterium (assembly GCA_028277515.1). Next base: position 7,512 of record JANQGC010000171.1, on the reverse strand, counting down.
TGATCGCAGGAACGAGTATCGTCTCTGGTTGCGACCTTCTGACAAATCCTTTCTTTACTAACTGCTCAACGTGATGAACAGCAATTCCAGTCTCTTCCAACACAATTTTTTCCAGGGGGACCGGGTCATCGCTTGTAATTAAATACAGTAAAAGTTCAGCCTGTAAACTTTTTCGGCCAAGGCTGGTTGCTGCCATCAGCTTCCATTCAGGGCCGGCGTTCATAATGGCCGTGCGCATCATCTTTGGCCGTATGCGGGGCGGATCAAGAACAGATGCTTTTCGTAAAATGTTGCGCCTGACAAGCTGGTCGGCCGCCGGCTGCCATTCGCTCTTTTTCCCCAACCGCCTGGAAATTTGTCGGGTTCTCAATGCTTTCTGATTATTGAATAAGTCGAGAAGTAACTGCTGCTTTTCTGTAATTGTCCCCTTTCCATCCCAATGGGGATTGACGTCATAAATAACATCAGCCCAACGCGTGAGTCCAGGTGGCAGCATCAATCGCAGACAACTATTTAAAGGCGCCAAATAATATGTGGACAACCATTGAGCCAATTCTATCTGCCAGTTTCGTAATACCGGAATATCATCAATTAATGAAATAACCGGTTTTGTTTCCTCAACAGGCGATATGGGATCAATCTTGAGTACGATCCCTTGGGCCAGCCTACGGCCGAATTCAACCTGAACCAGGTGGCCAGGTGTAAGGACCGGCTGCAAATCTGAAGGAATGAAATAATGGAATGTACCCTTTAATGGGGCAGAGATATTCACCGCAATTTCGGCATACATAAGGCAATTCTAACAGCTAATCAATTCATTTAAATAGTTTTGCATAAAGTTTGTCAATTTTTTCTTTGGGATTTCCAGAGGTGCAAGAAAATAAAAATTGACAAACCTTTCGAGTATTTACTTATAAGTGAAAAAACTAAGGATGAAATCATAAAAAATCCCTCTTGACAGAGTAGAACATATGTGCTAATCTCTCAACTAGACCATTTGTTCTATATTTTTCAGTTATTTTACCCGACCAAGATAAATTTAAAAGGTCCCAAACAACATTCGTGGAGGCAATCATGAGCAATAGTCAATTAGGACTCTCAAGCAGCTTATCATCACTTGATCCAAGGGCGCACAAAGGTTTATTCGTAGGAATCATACTCTTTGTCGCTTTAATCGCATTTGAAATATTTAATTTTGATACAACCAAGTTTGCCTTGCAAAATTTACTTGGTGATGTCACATTTCTTGGATTTCATTGGGCAGCCATTTTGGCCGTGGCATTTTGTGCTATTGATTTTGCTGGATTAAACAGGCTATTTTCTTCGGCGGATGGCAAAGAATCCAAGGAAGCCTGGTATTTGATGGGGGCCTGGCTGCTCGGAGCGACCATGAACGCCGTCATGACCTGGTGGGCTGTTTCAGTTACTCTGCTAAACAATAATTTTGGAAATGAGGTCTTAAGTCGAGAACAACTTCTGCGGTATGTGCCCATATTTGTGGCAATTCTCGTTTGGTTAACACGTATCCTTTTTATCGGATCATTGTCCATCGCTGGTGAGCACCTCTTTAATTCCAAAAAATCTTCGGGCAAACGACGTCGGTCAAATCCTACCAACACGAATAGGTCAAGCTCAAACAGGCGCCGCCAACCCGCGCCTTCACGGGCCAAGGCTGCCCCAAAACCATCATCTAGTATGAACATGCAGGCACAAGAACCATCGAAAGCAACGCCTGTCTTAACGCCAACACCAATAAACTCTACAAATCGTAGTCCACAATCAAGATCATCACGTTTACGGCAACGGCCGCCGGTTCCAAACAGCCGCATTAATAGATCTAACAGTAGAATTCAAGCCAGCCAACGACGATAATCAATTGGGCTGAACCAACCAATATTGACAGTCACTTTGATTTATTCATTATCTCTAACACATTTTTTAAGTGACTGTCACATAAATGTATAAAGCTATGAACGAAAATCACTATGTAACAGCTTATCAAGTAGAAACACCTTTTTATGACCCGGAATATGAAGAATTCGATGATTATTATGGTCATGAACTTACTGTTGCGCGAAATAAAGTTGCTCAGAGAATGATATTCATACTAATTATCGTTCCACTGCTGGCAATTTCATTAGCATTTATTGCCTGGCCAATGAGTGGAAATGTGACCGCCTTTGAAAATGATGCCGTGGATTTATCAACTAAAAACATGGTTGATACGTCGAACGAAAATCTTGATCCGCAATTAGGAACGATGGCCCCCAGCATTGGACAGGGCGCTATTGCTCCATTTTTTACACCTGAGGTAATGTATTGGGAATCCAAGATAGTAGAATGGGCAAATTTGCATGGTGTCGATCCCAATGCTGTCGCCACAATTATGCAAATAGAATCCTGTGGCGACCCCCAGGCCGTCTCAATTGCCGGCGCAAGAGGTTTGTTCCAGGTGATGCCCTTTCATTTCAGCAGTGGGGAAGATATGATGGATCCGGATACCAATGCAACGCGCGGACTCAACTTCTTAAATGAGCAGTTGCGCTATACCGGGGGTGATATTTTTCTGTCATTCGCCGGTTATAATGGTGGATATGCCGCTTCCGGTGGCGCGTATGAAAATTGGGCCAATGAAACTCAACGTTATTACCAATGGGCAAGAGGCATTTATGAAGATGCCCAGGCGGGATTAAGTACCAGTGAGACGCTTGATGCCTGGCTGGCTGCCGGGGGTGCGGCGGGGTGTCAAAGAGCGGCCGGCAGATTGAATTTAAATTAACCTTTCCCTTTTACAGGTTTTCGGCCGTCGCCTGAATTAGCGACGGCTTTTTTATTGCCAGCCAAACCCCTTTTTATGTTATACTACATTTGCACACATCTAACGTGACAGTCACTTCCTTCTCCTAATCAGTGAGGTCGTAATGGGTCAAGTGACTGACACTTGATAAAAGCCCTGGAAACAAACCATTCAAGGGACGCTCAAACCCAATTGTTTCTACTTTTCAAATATTCAATAGGAGGTACTCATGACAGTAAAAATTACCTGGCACGGTCACTCAACCTTTACCTTAGATTTCGAGGGTATTAAGGTCGTTGTTGATCCATTCTTAGCTCCCAACAATCCGGCGGCCAAAATTTCAGCAGATGAAATGGAGGCGGACTTTATATTGCAAACGCATGGCCATCCCGATCATAGTGCCGATCTGGTTGCCCTGGCCAAACGCACCGGTGTACAAGTTGTCGCTAATTTTGAAATTTGTAATTGGCTCAACGCTCAAGGACATGACAATGTGTGGGCCATGAACACCGGTGGGGCATATGATTTCCCATTCGGCCGTGTAAAAATGACCTGGGCGCTGCACAGCTCAAGTTTACCTGATGGCAGCTATGGCGGGAATCCGGGTGGTTATCTGATCACAGTAAGTGATCAAAATATTTATGTTGCTGGAGACACTGCCTTATTTTCTGACATGAAAATGATTGGCAGCCTGGGCATCGATTTGGCCATCATCCCTACCGGAGATAATTTCACGATGGGGCCAGAAGAAGCATTGACCGCCTTAGAGTATCTCTCTCCAAAAGTTGTTATACCTTGCCATTATAATACATGGCCTCCCATAGAACAGGATATGCAATCGTGGGCTAACAGAGTTGAAACACTGACAGATGTTAAGGCAGTTATATTGGATGTTGAAGAAAGCTATACATCTAAATAAAGTTGAATCTCCAAAAGAAAAAGCCGGACCTGCTCGTCCGGCTTTTTTTAATAATTTGCTATTTCACCCTAATACAAATTTATTCCTTTTCTGCCCCTTTTTCCAACATACCCATTAAGGGTCGTATTAGCTCGACCGGCAGTGGAAATACGACAGTTGTGTTATTGTCTATTCCAATATCATTTAAAGTTTGTAAATAGCGCAGGGTCATTGCACCCGGAGCTGTATCCATTTTCTCAGCAGCCTCCGCCAACTTTTGCGCTGCTTGCTGGTCACCTTCAGCACTAATGATCTTAGCCCGCCGTTCACGTTCCGCTTCTGCCTCACGTGCCATGGCTCTAATCATGTTAGCTGTTAATTCAAGATCTTTTACTTCGACAATACTAACCTTAATTCCCCAAGGTTCCGTTGCCTCATCTATGATATGCTGCAGCTTTTCATTAATTTTTTCTCGATCTGACAAGAGTTGATCAAGTTGTGATTGCCCAATGACGTTTCGCAAACTGGTTTGGGCAATCTGCCAGGTGGCCCGACGATAATCTTCAACCTGAACAATTGCATCAACGGGGTCCAACACGCGGAAATAAACGACCGCATTGACCTTCACTGTTACATTATCACTCGTAATCGCTTCTTGAGCTGGAACGTCAAGGGTAACCGTCCGCAAATCGACTTTGATCATACGGTCAACGATTGGAATCAGGAAGAATAAGCCCGGACCCTTCGCACCTATAACCCTACCCAAGCGAAATATGACACCTCGTTCGTATTCGGGTACAACACGAATAGATAAGCCGATTAACGCCATTACGGCAATTAAAAAGAATACAACAAAGATAAGTGTACCAAACATTGCGTCTCCACATTTGGTCAAAATATTTGACCGGATAAGGCAGAATAGTTGTTTTCTGCCGAAAGCTATTTATCCTTCATTATACGACATTCTGGCTCACAAATCAGAAAATTTCTCATTAAACGCCTCAAGTTGAGCCAACTGGCGCAAATAGTATTCGCGGCAGTCAGGACAGGCTGCCAGATGTTTTTTCACCAATGGTAAATATTTATGGAAATCATTTTCCGTACCGGCACGAATTTCAGCCAGGTATTCCAGAACTAAAAAGCAATCATTACAATTTAGTCTACATCTTTATTTTGTTTTGAAATAGTTAGTATAAGTCGCCAAAGGGGTTTTGTTATTTCCTTCAGCATGATCTTAGCCTTGATAAATGATTGTATCCGGTTTGAATGCTGCCCAGGAAAACCAAAAATGGTTTCCATGCACAATTGGATCTAATGATTCTCCTTCTAATGGGCCAGAAACTGCCTGGCCAAATATATTCCATTCGCTTCCCGTCTCAATATCTGTAATGGTCTCCCCATCACCGGAGAAAGTTAATTTTTGACCCTCAAGGTTCGGGTCAAATACACCGGTCGCGCCAACATCATCACCAAAAACTATCATTTGGGATCCCAATGCGCTTGTCGTACCGGTTTGAAAGAACACAACGATATCTTGCTCGCCCTGCCGGTCGTTTATCACACCCATTTCTGACAAAATGGCTAATGGATAAGCGATATCGATCCCTTCTTCAGGAAGGGAGACGGCGATCATGCGATCGGCCGCTGCCAGCCGATTGTCTTGTTCGATTGTGAGCAGGGCAATTTCTCCATCCTGGCTCAAGGGATGTTCATAAGTATCATACCCGGTATAAGGGTTAGTGCCGTATGGTCGATCAAAACCGGTAGCCGTCGAAAGGACGACCCCTTCCGGAAAAGCATCCTGAAAATCTTGATAACTAACAAGAGATGAGGGCAGAAATTCAAGCTGCCGGCCTACCATTTCCCCCACAATCCCTTCACCGGTAAACTGCTGCCACAAACTTTCCGTACTGCGATCATACACAACAAGGTCACTATACCGCAGCAAACCGGAGGTTCCGAATTCAAATGCCTGGCCATCCACCCGGCGGTCAAAAACGATAGCCGAGTTGCACAAGGGGCAAAAAGTTACAACTACCGGTACATCACCCACCATATCGTTGACGATCTCATGCCAGATTAAAATCTGCAAGGGATAGGCGCGGGCATCACCGTTGATCTCCAGGGCAATGACCGGTTCAATCCCCCCAATCGTTCCGGATGCTTCTGCAAAACTCACGAATGTCGGGTTATCAAGAGATGGAATGCCATCCCGCGATGGGCCACCCGGCAGCAGCTCTTGATAATCGATCGTATGTTTTTCCCAATCCGTCAGCCAGCCTTGAGTCGCCAATTGTAATTCTTCAGGCCGCTCATCAAGGGGCTCGCCATCACTAACTGCTTCCGGCTCCGCCGTTTTAGTGGCCGGAATTTCCGTTGGTGGCAGTTGTGTTGGGGTTGCAGGTGCGGCCGTTGGCTCTTCAACAGCTTCTGTAGGTTGGGTTTCCGGTTCGGCCGTCGGCATTTCATCCGGCTCAGCGGTTGGACTGGGAACTTCCGGTTGAGGGTTTTGCTCCTCCTCACTGTTCTGGCTGTCCTCTTGCTCAGATGTAATGTTTTGCTGCCCTTCTTCTACAATTTCTTCATCGCTGGATGGGGCATCTGAAACAGGATTACAGGCCACTAGCAACGCAACCATGATAAGCAAGATCAACCAAAGGTTTCGTTGATTAACACAAATTCCAATCATAAATTTATCTCCTAAACATCATCAATATTGTGTTTCCAAAAATTTGACTACTTTTATTAAATGGTTTTCACCCATGTATCAAGTGAAAAGCTGTCAAACTTCTGTGTAAATAATTTTTGTAACAGCGCAATCAAATAGGTGAACGCTGAATTATAAAAAACAAGTCAACAGCATAATTTCTTCGTAAGTGGATGGATGACAATGCTTACGATTTTTTCAGTATCATAAGCCAAGAATTTATGAAATGCTGTGATCAAGGCCACAACATCATTCAACGTCGCTTTTGGATTCCCGGGGTATGTTTCCTAATCTGTGGGTTGGCCCTTTGAATGCGGCTTTTGAATCATAGGACCGTACCGCAGTTGATAGGCAACAATGCCAAAAGCAACGGCAACATTTAATGACTGTTTGAATCCGTGCATTGGCAAACTGAAAATATGATCACAAATAGCTAATATCCCAGGATCTACCCCCGCTTTTTCATTGCCGACCACCACAACCACGCGGGAATGGGGCAGCACGGGCTGTGTCTTGAAAAACGACTGTGCTCCCGTTGCGGCCTCAATTGCCCAAAGCTGATACCCTTTTGCCTTTAAAGTTTCGGCCGTATCCAGTCCATTCGTACTATAAGACCAAGACACCTTTTCCTGCGCTCCGAGGGCCGCTTTGGTTAATTTGGCGTGTGCAGGCGTAGCTGTCATGCCGCAGAGATGGAGATGAGCTACCCCCGCCCCATCGGCCGTGCGAAATATGGATCCAACATTATGAATACTCCGGATATTATCCAACAGCCCTTCAAAAGTTGGGTGGAGCAAACGGTTGCCTTTTGACTCCTTTCCCTCTACAGGTAAACCAACCTGGTGCGTATCGGAACTACAAACGGGACAGCGATTGGCGCGTGGCGTGTCTGCATGAACCGGAAAGCGAAAACGGCATTCTTCCCAATCACATTGCCGAAATTGATATTCTTGCACTATTCTTCCAAAGCACCCAGGATGACGGGCAGCAGTTGTTTCTTGCGTGAAACAACACCTTCCGCATCAAGCGTTTCATCTTGTAACCGTGGATATGGGAGCACCTCCAAGGCAGGCACATCCTTATTCAAGATCAACCGGCTTGTTCGGCGAA
>JANQGC010000160.1 GCA_028277515.1 Anaerolineae bacterium | reverse complement strand
GCAGCTTGCCTGGCCGATCAGCGGCGCTGCTAAATTGCTATTCCCGCCACTAACAAGAGCGATGCCCGCCCCATTGTTGTCATGGATGCTGTTCGTTTTGATGCCGTTGCCGGTGGACGATGCCCCCTCCACCCGCACGCCATCCTGGCCACCCCCCTGCCCGCTAAAAGCGATCTCATTGGTCAGCACCTGGTTGTTGGCGCTGTCAACCAGGTGCACGCCGTAAGCCTGGTTGCCCCACTGGATGGCTGCCCCGTCGCTGCCGATGCGGTTGAACCAAATCACATTGTCATGGCTGTTGACGATGGCTACTCCGGACCAACTGCTGGCGATGATCGTGTTGAACCAGCCGATCCAATTATGGTGTGCGCCGTCGTAAATGCCGATGCCGTGACGGCCGTTGCCCGCCGGCCAATCCCAATTAATAGGTGCGCCGATCACATTGCCTTCCACGACGTTATTCTGGGTGTTGGCCCCGCTGATCGTGATGCCGCTCCAGCCATTAAAGCCGATGCGGTTGCCTTCGCCGCTGTTTAGGCCGCCGATCTTGCTGCCTTGCGCGCCGCCGTCGATGAGTATGCCGTCCTGGTCATTGCCCGCGTCAAAAGCGCCGTCTTTAAGACCGATGTCATTGCCTTGCACTACTGTGTTGCCGGTCTGATTTCCATGCAAGTGAATCCCGCTTTCCTGGTTATCAATAATCTTGTTGGCCTGGCTGGGGTCGGGTCCGCCAATGATATTGTCCATCCCTGAGGCGATGTGCAGGCCGTCCTGTCCGTTGCCGGCGACGCCATTATTCAGGGCCTGATTGCCGTCCGAGTTTTCGATGTAGAGGCCGTGCCCGCCGTTGTTGTTGATCTGGTTACCTAACGAATGGCCGATAATATTTTTGTCTGCCTGCTCCAAATGAACCCCGTTGCCGCCATTGCCGATAGTAAAGGCATCGCCGATCGTGTTGCCAGTGATCGTATTCTCATTGGAAAGGAAGAGCCAGATGCCGTGGCTATTGTTGCCGGCGATGAAATTACCCGGCCCGATGACATTTTGATGAGAACGCTCAACGCGCAAGCCGATCCAGGGACCCATCGCTTTGTTTTTACGTTTGTTGGCGCCAATGATATTGTCCAAAACGATATTTTTTTCGCCGGTCAGAAAATCAATGGCCGGACTGCTGGCCCCAAAGAGGTTTAATTCCACGGTGTTGCTTTCTCCCCAAAGCTGCACCCCGGTTTTCGAGGGCACGGCCGTTTCTCCATCCCAGGTGCCAAAATAGTTATAAGCCACCCGGTTGCCCGAACCACCGTTGTTGATGATGACTCCATTACCAGCCAGGAAAACGTTGCGCTGCCCGCTGCCGCTGCCGCCGATTTGATTCCCCGTGCCTTGCTGGATGGTCACGCCAATGTCTAGGGAACCGACGAATTCAATGCCGTAAATGGTGGTCAGGTCGCCGTCGATGACCAGGCCGGGACCGAGAATCTTGACACCGGGACGGCCGTCCGGCCAAACTCCATCCCACTGGTCGGAGGCATCAATTGTTGTGTTGGCGGCCGTTATCTTTGGATAGGTGTATTGACCGATGTCCATGGGGCCGGAGAACTTGATCGTGGAGGTCATGCCGTCGGCATTGGCTTCTTCAATGGCCGCCCGCAAGGTGCAGGTGGCGAACATTGTCGAGCAAAGGCCGTCTCCGGGATTGAGATCGGGTTCGTCAAAATTAGAATTGACCAGGTACGTCGCGGCGCTCGGCGAAGCTCGCCCGGAACCGGCTATAATTATGGATATTAACCCTAAAGAGAGCAGAATAAAGAGGGATCGCTTAGCCATCAGAAACCTTGCCTAATCATTAGATAAACCGTCTACCGTCAACTTCAAAGTATAGCATATCAAGTAAATTGTATTAGAGTATAGTATAAAGTATTGTACTAAATAGTTAACATACTAGAATTTTTGAACGGCTGGCGCTTTAATAGACAATGCCGTCAAAAATTGCTATCATTCAAGGGTGAATAATAAGCATAGGAAAACCCTTCTCGCAATATTCAATGATCCAATAAATGGTAATATTGAGTGGCGGAGGATTGAATCTTTACTAATCGCCTTGGGTTGTGAAAAGGTTGAAGGTAGCGGTTCTCAAGTTACCTTTATTCTTTACGGCGAACGAGCTGATTTTCATCGCCCACATCCACAAAAGGAAGCGCTTCGTTATAGGATTAAGGATGTAAGATTATTTTTAAAACGCGCAGGTATTAAACCATGAATTCAATGAGATATCGCGATTATGCAGCTAAAATTGAATATGATTCTGTTGATAAGATTTTTGTTGGCCATATTGTCGGAATTCGAGATATTGTCGGTTTTCACGGCCGTACGGTTGAAGAATTAGAATCAGCTTTTCATGAAGCAGTCAATCATTATCTTGAAGTTTGTCAAAAGATTGGCCAGGAGCCGCAAAAATCATATTCCGGCAAGCTAACGTTAAGATTGCCACCTGACATTCATATGGAAGTTGCCAAAACGGCCAAAGTCAATAGCAAAAGCATCAATCAGTGGGCAACTGAGGTTTTAACAAAGGCGGTAACGGCCGATTCATCAAACGGTTCATAAATCATGGTTCATTTTATTTATGAGACGGAATTTGTCGGCTTATCTTTACGAATCCCTTCATGCAGCCAAAGTGAAACCGAAGCCGGCTGAATCGTCTCATCAAGAACCTGCAGCAGTAAGCTTTCAATCCCACCATATCTTCCACCTCGTTGCTCAATGACGAACTAAACCTGGATACAGCTTGTTGAGCATCATACTTTTGCCGGTAAAAACGACGGTCGATCAAGGATTGTATACAGCGACGTAAAGGATTCAAAAGGACCGCAACCAGCATTGTTGAAGCAACGATGCTTAACTGACCCTGGTTATCATCCAGCAAGGCGCCAAATATGGATTGTAAAATGACCACGCTAGCAGCAAAGCGAGAAATCTCTCGAAAGATGCCTCGACAAGCTCGGCATGACATATGCAACAATACTTTTTTGTCGGTACTTAACGGGCGACGATGACCATATTTAATGGCATGGCGATGATAGGCGAAACGGGCAGTTTGACCCACGGTTTAACCAGTATGCGACCCTGGCCATAGCTGAGCGGCAGGACGGCCGTTTCCTCGGCGACCAGGATGCGATCCGCCTCCCGATAGAGGGTCATACGCCAATTATGGTCCCTGACACTCTCTGCGGAGTCAATCAGTTCATCAAACCGTTCACTGTGCCAATGGGGCACATTCAATCCCTCTTCGCTGTGAAGGTGGCCGCTAACAGGTTATGAGGATCGGGAAAATCCGCACCCCATCCGGTGACCGATAGCTGCGCCGGGTCGTTATTCATTTTTCGTAAAAATTCGTCCCATACAAGCTTCTGAGGCCGTATATTTAAGCCTAACACATCATGCCAGGCTTGCATCATAAAGGAAACGACCCGGCTTCCCCCCGGTGAAGTAACACATTCTACGGCTGGGAAACCTTGACCTCCCGGATATCCGGCGCTTTTCAGCAGCGCCCGCGCCTTTTGCGGGTCATAAGGTAGGGCGATGCCGGGTGAATGTCCGGGAATGCCCGGAGGGATAAAGCCGCCAGTTGCCGCTTGGCGCAGTCCCTGAAAACCATGCTTAGCAAGGGCCTGGCGATCCAATCCGTAAGTCAGGGCCTGGCGAACGCGGCGATCGTTGAAGGGTGGCTGGTCACAACGAAAATTGACGTAAAAAGTCGACCACCGAGGGATGGACACCAGGTCGTTGCCATGAGAGCGCACGATTTGCACCATGGATTCCGGCGTGACGTTGGCCAGGGTAACGACATCCACCTCATCCCGGCTAAACGCGGCCAGACTTTGTTCGTAATTATCAAATAGTTTGCAGTGAACATTGCACACATTTCCTGGAAATGGACCTTTATAATGAGGATTCCTGGTCAGAATGATGTGCTGCTCATCCCGTTCTATCATTTGAAAAGGACCATTGCTGAGCATATTTTCGGCCGTCGTCCACTCCTTGCCGCACGCGTTTAAGACCCGCTGGTGGAGAGGAAAGGTAACAGTATGGCTCATAAGGTAAGGCAGGTAGGCAACCGGGCGTTCCAGTATCACTTCCAGGGTATGGTCCCCTACGGCATGAATGCCCACCGTTGCTTCATCTCGTAGCTTTCCATCGGCAAAAGCGCGCGCATTTTTCAAAGGGTAAAGCAAATGGGCGGAAGGGGAGCGCGTTTCAGGGTTCAGGTTTCGCCGGAAAGCAAAGACAAAATCAGCGGCTGTAATAGATGAACCGTCATTCCAGGCCGCATCTCGGTTGAGATGGAAGCGGTATCGACGGCCGCCGTCCAGCACCTCCCAACGTTCAGCCAGCGCCGGCAGCACGGTCTGATCCTGGCCGATGCACACCAGCCCTTCAAAGAGCTGGCCGGAGAGAAAGGTAGAGGCATCGTCAAAGATCATGCCCGGATCACAGGACATGGGTGGCTCCAGGGCCAGTCGTAGTGTGGCCTCGGGCAGCGACTTACTGTTTTTGTCTTCTTGCGATTGGACCGGGTCCCAAAGGGCGAAGGCTTGTTCATAGGTATCTTTCGCTTTTTCGCTTTGGAAATCGGCCGTGTAAACCTGGGCCAGCTTCAAGGCTGTGCGCCCGGCCTGTTCTTTCAGTCCCATATCCAGCAAGGTATCAATTGCCTGGCGGTAAGCGCTTTCCGCCTCAGCATGAGCGTAGTTTCCTCGCGCCTGATCGCCCAGCCACAGCCAGTAAGGGAGCGCCTTTTGCGGCCGGCCGGCCTGCTGATACTGCCAGGCCAGGGATGCCGCATAGGGCTGCCATTCCTCTTGTAGTAGATCTTCCAGTGCAGCCGCAATTTGCCCATGCAGCAGCCGTTTTTCACCGGAACTGATCTGGGAATAGAGATATTGCCGGACCAGGGTGTGGCTGAAGCGGTAACGAGTCAGGAATATGCTTCCGGCCCACCATTCATCCTCTTCACGTACCAGGTAATGTTTGGCCTGCAGTTGGCGTGACAGCAACTGCATGACCCGCTGAGGTTTCATGTCCAGCACCTGGGCCACTGATTCGGCCGTAAAAATCTCACCTTCAACAGCGGCCGTGCTGAGTAGGATGCGCAGCGTTTCATCGAGACGGCCGGTACGCTCTTCAATCACCCCTTCGACTCGCCAGGGAAGCGCTTCCCAATTTAGATTGTCACTTTCGTGCCACAATCCTTCTTCATCGCGTTGCAAATCACCGCGCTCGCGCATATCTCGCAGAAGTTCTACTGTGAACAATGCATGCCCGCCCGTGTGATCATAGAGCGCCTCCCGGAAGTTGTCGCTGAAACGGTTGGGCTGGCGGTCAAGCAAAGTATTGACAAAATGAAGCTCTTCCGCTTCTTGCAGTTCGGCCAGGTTGATCCGAATGTCGCCAAAGCCGCGTTTGGATTCTGATAGCACCTTTTCCATGGGATGACGCCGGCCGTCACGATTCAGGGCCACCTCCTCGCGACGATAGGCGCCGGCGATGAGGATCGGATAGCCGGAAACAGTGCGGCCGAGATGGAAAAGCAGGCCTGCTGAGGCGTTGTCAATCCACTGTAAATCATCCAGGATGAGCAGCAAGGGATAATCCTGGCTCAAGGCATGTATAAAAGATGTGAAATGAGCCACAAGCCGATTTTGCCGATCCGCGGCAGAGGTGCCATTTTCTCTAGATACCCGATGGCTTAAAGCCTCCAGCCAGGGCGCGCCATCAGGCTCAACGCTTTTGCCCCTTGCCAACAAGGCCTTTGTCGGGATTAAGGCTTCTAACAGCTCTGGACCATGTTCAACCACGGCCGCTCCTGTTTTCGGCAGGGCGGCGCGCAGACGGGCGGCATGTTCGTGGCTAATCCGGTCAGCGCGTAACCGGGCATCAACATCAGCCGTAAGCATTCCCAGCAGTTCGCGAAACGGCAGGTAAGGATCACCATAGGTGGCTGTGGTGTTACAATTGCCGGCGGCCACCAGCAACTGTGGATTAGCTTCCATCGCCTGGCGGGTGAACTGCTTGAGCAACGCCGTTTTTCCCCTGCCTGCACCACCGGTAACAAACACTATCTGCCCCTGCCCGCTTAACGTGCGGTCCAGGAAGTAATCCAACCGCGCGAGTTGTCGTTCCCGAGCCACAAAGCTGGAATGGCGCTCTGCCGACAGCGGAAGCTGTGATGTATATCGAGGAACTGAAACAGCGCCCAGGTGGATGTTCAACGCCTCTTCGAAATCAGCCAGGAGGCTGGTCACGTCCTTGTGCCGCGCGCCGGGATGTTTGGCAGTGGCCCGATTGAGCACGCGATCTAAACTTAAGGGCAACTGTCCTTGTTCTTCGATCAAAGAAGGCAGCGGCTCGTTCAAATGCTGCTGAATTAATGTGACCAGGTTCGAGGTGTCATAAGGGTGGTGGCCGGTCAGACATTCATATAGGATGATGCCCAGGCTGTAAATATCGGTTTGCGGTGTCACCTCATCATTGCGCAGCTGTTCCGGCGAAATATAAGCGGGTGAACCTATGAAGGTGCCGGACATGGTCTTATGGGTGTCGCCGGCCAGTTCTTTGGCAATGCCGAAATCAGCCAGATAGGCATTGTTATGTTCATCAAGCAGTATATTGCCCGGTTTCAAGTCGCGGTGCACAATACCTTGTTCATGGACGGCGTGTAAGGCACTGGTGACCTGCTGCAAGAGTGAAAACAGTTCGGGAAGCTGCATGGATTCCCGGTTGAGATGGTGCCGCAAGTTGCCTCCCCGCAGCAGGCGCATGATCAGGAAAATGCCGCCACTATCCTGCCAGTAATCATAGAGGGGGACAATGTGTGGGTGTTCCAGGCGGGCGACGATAAGTGCTTCCGCTTCCCAACGGCGCATGAAATCTGGCTGGCCGGCATATTCGGGCAGGATGACTTTCATGGCAACCTCGCGGCGCACGGCCGGTTGGTAGGCCCGGTAGATAGTACTGAAGGAACCGGAGGCGAACTTTTCGCGCACTTCGTATTCGTGGATTTTTTGCCCGTGGGGAATATCGGCCGCATGCCACCCCTTAAGCCACCGTTCGTCATCCTCCGGCAATGCTTCACGAAAGGCGACGGGCAGGTCAAGAGGATTGTCAAACCGGCCGGCCGGCTCTTTGGCGGTCGCTCGCCGCAGCACCTCATCAAGGGCAAGAGGTAGTTCCGGCCGTTTTTCCCGCAAAGAAGGAAATGGCTGCCCCAACTGCCGGCGTATGATTTTCTCCGGGGTATCTGCTGCAAACGGCTTTTCACCAGTGAGCAGTTCATAGAGAATAACGCCCAGGCTGTAAATATCCGACTGTGGCGTGACCATGTGATCAACGACCAACTCCGGTGCTGCATAACCCAGTGTGCTGAAATAAGGTATTTCAATTTCAGCCTCACTGTCTAAACCAAGATCAGGCCCGATGCCGAAATCGGTCAGGTAAAAATTTTTGCTTTCGTCGAGTAAAATGTTTACCGGCCGCAGATCGCGGTGGATAATGCCTGCTTCATGAACTGCATGCAGCGCGCTGGAAACTTGATCCAGGAAGCGCAAAATATCTTCAATACTCAGCCCGTTTTCGCTGATCAGCCGGGCTAAATCGCCGGCCATGCAGCGCATGACTATGTAAATAGCGCTGCCGTCACGCCAATAATCATATAATGGTACGATATTAGGATGATCTATACCGGCCGCAAGACGCGCTTCATGCTCCATCCGCTGGATAGTAGCCGGGTGTCCAGCGATTTGAGGCCGGATTTTTTTTATAGCTACTTCACGATCCAAGGTGGGATGTAAGGCGCGATAGGTGATACCGGTTTCATTAGCGCCGATTTCTTCTATGATGAGATAGTCACGCAGGTGCATTCCAGGAGTAACGGCACCGGCCAATTGCCCATCCTGTATGCGTTTGAAAAGGGCGACGGTTTCTGGCGAAGGAGGAACATCTAATTCCTTTTGTAGTTCCTGGCGAAATTGCTCGAACTGTGACAGGGCAGCGACTCTGTTACCGGAACGAGCCAGGGCTAGCATTAGCATACGCTGCGCCGATTCGTTCAGGGAATCAATGGCCAATTGTCTCTGAGCGCATTCCACGGCCTTTTCCAACTGACCTAAATCGAGATAGGTAGCGCCTAATTCTTGTAAGGTTTTTTGGATAGTCTGGCGCAGTTCGGCGCGTATGCTGGAAGCCCACCTCTCAAAGGCGTTGCTGTCATGCAGAAACAGATCGGCCAGAAAATCACCGCGATAAAGGGAAACGGCCGTTTCCAAACGCTTTATGCACTCTTTACAGTCACGCAGGGTTCTGTGATTATGTTTTTCGACCTGACGGGTTAGTTTTTGAAAAACCATGATGTCACTATCGAAATGGGCATCGGGATTCACTTGCACCGTATTGCGGCTGGTTTTGAGGAGGGGGAGAGCAAGCGCAAGACGGCCCAAATTTTCACCGGTTGGAATCGCTTGGCCCAGGCGATAGATAGCCTGGCGCAAACTGGCCTGGGCAGCCTGCTGCGGTGAGTCCGGCCATAGTATGGCCATCAGAGACTCACGCTGCCATATTTTTTCCGGTTGAGCCACCAGCAAAGCCAATAATGCCTTTACTTTTATTCCGCTTACCTGGCAGGGGGTACCATCATACCAATTGATGGCGAACGGACCCAGCATTTGAATTTTTAGCTCAGGTTCCGGTTTCTTTTGCATTGATGCGACAAATAATCTGAATGATTCCTCAACACTTTTAATAGTATAGCATGGCCGACAATAATTTAATAGCAAAATTATTGCTTTTCGGGTTATTAACCGGTTTTCATTTTAGCGATTATCCTTATTGTTGGGCTGGTTAAGTAAATATTCAAAAGATTTGTCAATTTTTATTTTCTTGCACCTCTGGAAATCCCACAGAAAATATTGAAAAATCTAATGCAAAACTACTTAAATTATGTGTAACTCATAAAAAATTAGGTAGTTTTCGGCCGTTTTGTTCATTGATTGGATGGGCATAATGGGAACCGCGACCGGTAGGTGGTTGTATCGGCCGTATTCTTGGGCGTAGGATGAACATAGGGGGCAAAAATAATGAATATCAAGGATAATAGATGGTTTGCGGCATTATGAAAGTTAGTAATTTATCGCGGCCGAAAAAATGGAAGAGATGGAAAAGAGTAAACGATTTATCATTATTTATTGGCTGGCTTTGGCCACTATTCTCATGGCCTCATGCGCGCCACCGACGGCTGAGGTCGCCTCAATCGCAACGAGGGATATCGCACAGACCCCAATCGTCGCCCAAAATCCACGAACCGGACTGCAAGGCTGGGCCACGTACACCCCGACGCCTTCATTGACTCCCACAGTGACACCACCACCCACAATGACCCCAACCCCCAAACCGACGGTTCCCTTGAGCGATCTGGCGCAGATCCGACCGATCCAGCCACCCGATGGATCGCGGGCTGAAGTTGTGGTGGCGGATATGGATACGCCGGTGAAAGTGGTGATCGCCCCGGACGGCCGAATTTTTTACACCGAAAAAGAAAGCGGCATGCTGCGCGTGGCGATTGACGGGCAGATTCTGCCTGAGCCGGTTTATACGGCGACGGTGGGCATCTCCGGGGAGCAGGGCTTGATTGGACTGGCGCTGGACCCTGATTTTGCAATCAATCAGCAGATCTGGATCAGCCATACCATGCCTGCCCGGGCCAACAACGATATCAAAGAAAACCGTATCGTGCGTCTGACCCTTGACGGCAATGTGGCCACAGAAGCCGAAATCGCCTACCAGGTCGATAATTCCAAAGGAGATGGCACGCACAACTTGAACAATATGCTCTTTGGACCGGACGGCATGTTATATGTCACCGTTGGTGACGATGCCCAACCACACCTGGCGCCAAATCTGAGCGATCCGCGGGGCAAAATCCTACGCTTTAAACCCACGATACCTTTGACCGCACCGGAGGACAACCCATTTTATGATGGGGATGGCCCGAATGTGGACAGCATTTACGCTTACGGTTTGCGCAATTCCTTTGGTATCACGATCGATCCGCTGTCTGAGGAGTTTCGCATTTTGGCCACGGAAAATGGGCCGGAATGTGATGATGAGGTCAATCTGATCTTGCCCGGTCATAACTATGGTTGGAAGAATCATTATGAATGTGATGACCCCGAACGTTATAGCCCGGAACACAACACCATTCCGCCCATGTTAACCTGGGAAGGAACCAGTTCGCCGACGGGCATCATGGTCTATACGGGCACGCAGTTCCCGCAATTTTATGGTGATGTCTTTTTCTGTTCCTATGTTGATGGGCTGATGCACCATTTAGAACTTAACCGCGAACGCACGGCCTTTGAAAATCACCATTCGATCAACGGTTTATTCTGCCAGACCGATATTCTTAATGGTCCCAATGGAGATATTTATTTCCTGGAGGGTGGGGGGTTTGCGCCTGGGACGTTGAAGCGTTTATATCACTCGCGGAGGGAGTGAGTGTGCGAGTAGCGAGTTTGCGGGTGGCGAGTGGTGAGTAGTGGGTTCATCGTTATCGTAATCGCTATCGTAATCGCTATCGTAATCGAAATTCGCGATGGCCTCATGCATGGCCAAAGGGTGCAGTTATAAATTGTGTAAATCAGGTGGGATTGTGTTGAGCCGGGGTCGTTTGGTAAGGGTTGGGCCGGCGGGATAGGATGCAAAGGAAGCATCTGCCGACGAAATCCGCCGGCCTAACCCTATCATGAAACGGCCGACATGGGGCGAGGCCGCGCGGATTCACCATCATGGGGGTCCCGACAACTTCGCACCGCGCGGCCCCGCCCTTACCCCAATGATCGAAGGTTTGTAAAATCGGCATTTCATACCTGTTCAACGCATACACAAAAAGTAATCGCAACCATGGCCAAAATTATAGTTGATTAATTAGACCATTTGTTCTATAATCCATCTATGCAACCAATCCAAAAATTGCGCCAAATCGCCCCTTACATGACCCTGGAATCGGCGGGTGAAGCCCCTAAACCGCCCTCTTTTCAAGCCGGACGGCCGATTCCTGCGGCATCAATTGATGTTCTGAATCACACCGATACGCAGCCAGGTAACAGTGCCAAAGTTGCCCCCTGCGGCATGATCGTACAGACCAAAGGCCGCAAGAGACGCAAGAAACATGATGAAAACGGCGTGTTTCATGCCGCCTTGCCTGGCGGTAAAACAATGCCCATGCTGAAAACCATGCTAACCACTGCTTGCGAACGAAACTGCCACTACTGCCCCTTTCGCACCGGGCGCAATTTCCGGCGCGCCACCTTCAAACCGGAAGAAATGGCGCAAACGACAATGGATATGACCCGCGCCGGTTTGATTCGCGGCCTGTTTTTGAGTTCGGGCATTATTGGTGGCGGCGTCAAAACGCAGGATAAACTGATTGAAACGGTGGAAATCCTGCGCCAGAAGCACCATTTCCGCGGCTATGTGCATCTGAAGGTTATGCCGGGAGCAGAGCAGGCGCAGGTTGAACGGGCGATGCAACTTGCGGACCGGCTGTCGGTGAACCTGGAAGCGCCCAACCCGGCTCGTTTATCTACTCTGGCGCCAATGAAGATTTTTGATGAGGAGCTGGTGCGGCCGTTTCGCTGGATCGAAGAGATTCGGCAAAATAGGCTGGCCGGCCTGGGCTGGAAAGGCCGTTGGCCATCGACCACCACACAGTTTGTCGTTGGGGGTGCGGATGAATCCGATCTAGAAATCCTTGCTGCCGCACATTACCTGTACAAACAGCTCAATTTACAGCGCGCCTATTTCGTGGGCTTTCATCCGATCAAAGATACGCCGCTAGAGAACAAAGCGGCCGAAAATCCCTGGCGTGAATTTCGCCTCTACCAGGCCAGCTTCCTCTTCCGTGATTATGATTTTGATTTGGAAGAGATGCCCTTTTCACAGGATGGTCATCTGCCGCTGGACCGCGATCCGAAACAGGCCTGGGCGGAAACATTCTTGCGCGAACAACCGGTGGAAATCAACCACGCCGACCGTCAGGAACTGCTGCGTGTGCCCGGTGTCGGTCCTAAGAGCGCCAATACGATTGTCCAAGCCCGGCGGCAGGGCACGTTAAAAGATATGCTGCATCTGCGCCAACTTGGCCTGCGCACCAAACCGATGGAACCATATGTGTTGCTGGATGGCGTTCGGCCGACCCGCCAGTTGCGCTTGTTTCCGTAGCCCGATGTTTCCCGGTGAACATTCTGTTAAAATACTTTTGATGGATAAACGATTTATTGGCGAGCCGATCACCGTGGAGTGGGATAAGCCCCCTTTGTACGAAAAGAAGCCCACCTGCCCTTCACGCTTTACGTGGGGGGATGAGACATTGGAAATTGTGGACCTGTGGAAGGAGTGGCGCGACTATGAGCGGCGCGGCCGAATGGGCAGCAATATGCGCCCGGCGAACTTAAGCCGGGCGCGTAAGAGGGGTTCTTGGGGGGTCGGCCGTTATTATTTTCGTGTGCAGACGGCCGAATCCCGCCTGTTCGATATTTACTACGATCGCGCGCCTATCGGGACAGACAAGCGCAAAGGAACCTGGCATTTACACCAGGAAATCCTTTAGAAGTGTCAACCGTGGTTGACACTTCCGGGAAATCTAAGCAGCAGTGGCTGCTTCAGCAGCATCGCCGGCCGCCGTTTCTTTTTCGTCCGCCGCAACCGGTTCATCCCCTTCGCGCTCAATGATAATTGAGAACTTGGCTACCCAGGCGGCCAGCAGTGCTAAAGCATTCCAGGGGCCGAAAACCAGCAGGGAAGCGAATCCGGCATAGAGTGGAATGGTCAACAGAGTTTTCCCATTCTCATCTTTAACCGTGATCTTGCGTACGGCCGCTTCGCGCAGCAGTTCCTGAACCTTGTTCACGATTTCATCGCTATCAACATTCAAATGCTCTTCCCAGGTTTTCTTTTCTTTATTACTTTGGTCTTCGTTATTGTCAAATTCTTCTTCAACATGAACTTGTTCTTCACTCATCTTAATAATTCCTCTTGAATTGATAGTTTAAACGTCAATAAAAGCACACAAACCGTTTGCTCTGTCCCCTATACGCACCATCTTCAATAGAGTTGCAACGGTTCGCTGATTACTGCCCACTGAACAGTCAATGTCATTAAGTTAAGAAAAAGTGTTACTATCCATCCATTTCAAACAGGCTAATGACGAAATGGAGGTAAAACACTGGATAGTAACACAAGG
>JANQGC010000130.1 GCA_028277515.1 Anaerolineae bacterium | reverse complement strand
TGCCCTATTAATTAGGGTATAATTCACCAATGGGCCAGTATGATCCGCGAAAACATCACCGGCGATCCATTCGTGTTAAAGATTGGGATTACCGTTCTCCGGGATTGTATTTCGTTACCGTTTGCACCTTCCAACGGCAAAATTTATTTGAAAGCCAGGAATTTTACGATCTCACTGAAAACATAATAATGAATATCCCCAATCAAAAACATGCCCAACATGTTCAATTGGACGAATATGTTGTCATGCCCAACCATGTGCATGTGATATTTAATTTTGTGGATTTCGGCCGTCAGGTGGATTTGTCTAAAAAGGTTGGAACCTTTGAGAATGTTTTGGCCGGATCGTTGGGTGTTGTGGTTGGACAATTCAAATCGGCCGTTACCAGGAAAATCAACTATTTACGTCGCACCAAAGGCACGCCAGTGTGGCAGCGAGGGTATTGGGAACGGATTATTCGCAATGAAAGGGAATTGCTGGCTACCCGCGAATATATTGTCAATAACCCGGCGCGATGGGCTGAAGATCGGGAAAATTTAGATGCCCTGCTGGTCAAAATGACGTATAAGGGTTGAATTTATTGCATCTATTATTGCGATAGGGGCGGGGCCGCGTGGGATGATTTGGTAGAGATCTGATGAATTTTGTTCCTCGCGGCCTCGCCCCATTGTGTTGAAATAAATGGTGATTGTAGGGGCAGGGCGGCGCGGAGTAGACTTGGAAATGACGCTAAGAGGTCAAAACCGCGCCGCCTTGCCCAAAATATGCAAAAATGATGGGGTCATGTGGGCGAGATTGGCGGGTGAGATCATTATGGGTGTCCCACAAAACCCAGACCCGCCAATCCCGCCCCTACCTATTCGGACGGCCCCGCCCCAACCTATTCGGAAACGAGGAAGGTCGACAAAATACGGTCCAGCGCTTCCTCATCGGCCGTGCTGGTGACCATAGCCTGGACCATCACCAGGTAGCGTTCGTCTTCGGGCGTGGCGCTGAGCACGACGAAATCATTGGTGGTCCCGCCGCAGTCGGCCCAAACATCGTAAGCGCCGATATACAAGCCATCATCGTAATCGACACGGCCGTTATAGGTGCAGTCGCTGGAGAAATCATACGCATCCAACACGCCAAATTTATCGCTGGCCAGTTCATCCAGGTCCGATGCGCCAAAGAACATGCCCGGCGCGTTCCAGGTGGTGTTATAGGCTTCCAGGTCAGGCGCAGCCGAGAGGGCAGGCCCGATTTCCTGGTCCTCAACCACCCAGCTTGAGCCATTGGTCTCCGACCAGACCGCGGGAACTTCAACGGTGAGATCGCCGGTATCATCGGTGATTTCAACATAATCACCGTAGCTTTCGGCCGTTTCCTCTACTTCATCGCCCAGATCGAGTTCAACCATCTGTTGCAGAGGATCGCCGTTGAGCTGCCCCTCAAGGATTTCATTGGTCGCCAGGCGGAGAACCTCAACGCTCATGATGTCATCTGCATTGTTACTGCGCAGAATGTTGCAATAATCGGCCATCGTGCCATCGGTGGCCAAAACCAGGCCTTCCAACCGGGTTAAAATATCGCCCGCTGCGATACCGGTTTGATCGGCCGGTGATCCGGAGGCTACATTGGAAACCCAGATGCCGGAGAAGGAGCCATCATCGGAGACGATGGCCTGCCCGTTAATGCCGATAGAATTGACATCCTGGCCTTGTCTTAAAGTTTCGATCACATCAACGGCCGTATCGCGCGATATGGAAAAATTCTGCCTCGTTTCATCATTGCCGGCATAATTGACGCCCACCAGTTTGCCATCACTGTTGACCAGTGGCCCACCGGAATTACCACCACGTATGATAGCGTCGGTTTCAAGGACATGCTCCACGGAGGCCCAACTACTTTCCCCGTCCGCCTGCGCTTTGGAGATGATGCCGCGGGTCATGGTGAATTCTTCATTACCAAATGTCGGGAATCCGGCGGTGTAAACCTCAAGACCAACATCCAGGTCCCCATCCATCCATTCCAGATAGGGATATCCTTCGCCGTCGATGTCGATGACGGCCAGGTCAGAACATTCGGAGACGCCCAGCAGTTTGGCGTTGCGCGGTTCGGTGTCACCTTCTAACCAAACTTGCAGGAATGCAGCGCCGGTGACAACATGATTGTTGGTTACGGCAATGCCCGATGGATCGATGATGAAACCCGATCCCTGCCCGGCCGAATTCAACTGGGTGCCGAAATCGGGGTCTTCAAATGTTCCTTGAGACAATATACGAATGGTGGCGCTTTCTACATCCCTATAGCTAGCAACTACACCTCCACTCGGTGCCTCGGGTTGCTCTTCTTCAGCGGCCGTTTCTTGACTATCGCTCGCCGGCTCTTCAGCCTGGGCGACTTCGCCCGCTACATTAAATTCACGGGTTTCAACCAACCCGTCATTCAGATAAATATCTACTTTGTAATCGCCGGCCGGGAAAGGTGAGGAGGGGGTAAGTTTAAAATAATGTGTGCCACTGCCAGCTTCTAACTCAACTTCGTCAATCAACTCCCCGGCTGGGGCGACATCGCCGACATCCACTACGGTCCACACAGCTTTAAGGGCGGTGCTGTCCGGCGCGTTGGCCAGCGTGACCAGGCTGTAGACGGTGTCGGTGGGATCGAAAGTGGTGGCTGGTTCAGTCCCCTCGCTGTCTTTGGCCAGTTGCACCTCCTCTACGTTGGCTGTGCTAGCCGAGAATTGACAGGCAGCCAATAGAAAAACGAAAATGACGAGGAAAAATAGTTTTTTTGACGTTTGAATCATCTTAATCACCCCTCCTTAGGAGGTTTTCTATACCTCACTCCGGCGTTTTTGTGAGGGTAAGGAAACGAGTGTCAGTCACTTTACAAGCAGTGTTGCTGCTTAAATAATGGCCTGTCACCTTGCTTAAATTGATTAGAAAACAAACCACTCAATTGCAGCAGAAGTGATGCTGAATTTAAAGTTATTTTGAACATATCGTCAAGATTGTGAAATAGGTCACAATTTATATTTTTCGGCCGAATTCGAGCAGGTCGTGGCGGATGGATTCGGCCGTGATGTCCGGTCGTCCATAGCCGGCAAAGTAGTCGGCAAACGCCTGGTAATCGCCGCCGATCAACCGCAGCTGGCGCAGCAGGGCGCAGCGATCCCAATAAGGCAGCGCATGATAATCCAGGTCTTGCAGGGCTTGGTAATGAGCCGAGAAGGTGCTTAGCGCCTCAGAGCCAAATATCCAGGCGATTTCCGAGCGGGTTTGGGCGAAATCGATCAAGGGATCACCCCATTGGGCATCCTCCCAGTCGATGACGGCCGTTAAATGACCCTCATGCCAGAGCAAATTGCCCGGCCAAAAATCACCATGAAGCAAGACGGCCGCATGTTTTGTCCTTGGAGGCTGATCCATGTCCCGCAACATACGGGTAAAATCCCGCGCATCCTTATTATTCTGTAATGGCTGCCCATCAGGGCATTCAGCTGCCGCCGGAGGAATGAATTCGTGCGCATCATCAACCTGGTTAAGCTGGTGGATTTGAGCCAGGCAGCCGGCCATCTGCTGCATATGATAGGTGAGATCAGCCGGAGTAAAGTTCATTTTTCCCGGCATGTAGGTCATGAGCAGGTAAGGCGTTGGCCAGGTTTGGCCGCTGTCGTCGTGGGCATTCGGGCGCGGCACCGGCAGTCCTGCCTTATGGGTCATTTTCAACACTGCGTATTCTTTTTTCAAGTGGCGGCCGTCGTTGAAATGGCGCAGAACAACCCGTTCCATTCGGCCGTCGGGTTGGCTCAATTCCAAGGCTGTCATTTGGGCGGAGATGCCGCCGGTCAAGGGCCAGGAACGGCGCAGGATACTTCCGGGGAAATGGGTTTGGATGATTTGTTGCAGGGACAAGGTGGAGATATAACTGCCGGGCACTTCTAAAGTGCCCGGCAGTTGGATAAATTAATTTTCGCTCAATTCCATGAGCCGTTGCAGGTCGGCATTGAGGGCGTCGAGTTCACGGCCGTAAGTTGCCCAGTCCCCATCTTGTTGGGCGGCTTCCGCCGCTTCAAAATGTTCGTTGGCCGATTGAATCAATTCTTGAATCGTTGCATCAGCAGCAGGGAGATCGATCGGCACTTCGGCATCAGTTCCTGTTTGAATCTCATCTGAAATTTCGGTCGTTCCACCGGTCTGGTCAGCCAATTCAATGTCCTCAATATCGGCCGGGTCCGCATCCAGTAGGGCCAGTAAGGCTTCACCCAATGTTTCGCGCATAGCAATACGCTGGTCGCTGGCCACAATGACCTGTTTCAATTCCGGCAAGGCATTGGTGTCGGATAGAAGATAAATAGGCTCAACAAAGACAAAGCTGTCGTTGATTGGAATGACCAGCAAATTGCCGCGGATAACCCGTGAACCGCGCTGATCCCACAATGAGAATTGTTGGGAAATCTCCGGTTCCTGGTCGATGCGCCCTTCAACCTGTAAGGGGCCAAATACCAACTCTTGTTTGGGCAGTTCATAGACGATCAACTGCCCATAATGTTCCGGATCGTTGCGCGCGGCCATCCAGGCAATCATGTTTTGTTTGCCGGCGGGGGTGAAGGGTTGGATCAAAAGGTATTCCGGGTTCTGCTCCTCGCGCAGGCGCAAATAGACGTAATAAGGTTCCATCGTCTGTTCAGCGCCGTCAAAAATTTCCATGGGGATAGCCCATAAATCTTCTTTGTTATAAAAGACACGGGTATCGGTCATGTGGTAAGCTAGGAACTGGTCGGCTTGAATATCAAACATATCCTGCGGATAGCGAATATGAGCGATTAACTCCTGCGGGAATTCTTCAAAAGGTTTGAATAATCCGGGCAATGCCGTGTTATAAGCCTGGACAATAGGGTCCTCCGGGTCGGCAATATAATAATCAACCGTACCGTCATAGGCATCAACGACGACCTTTACTGCATTGCGGATATAGTTGATATTGGTCGGCGTGGGTGTGGAATAAGGATACTGGTCGCTGATGGTGTAAGCATCAAGAATCCAGACCAGCCGGTCAGCAGTGGCCACAATATAGGGGTCCTGGTCCAGAGCCAGGAAGGGCGCAATTTGGCGCACTCGTTCTCGAATCTGGCGATGAAACTGGACTTTCGTGCCGGAATCAATTTCATCACTGAGCAATACATTGGCGTCTCCCAGACGAATGGCAAAGGCCACACGTTTGAGGAAATTATCCAGCGGTACGCCGCCATCTCCTTGATAGCTGGTGTAGACATTTTCACTCCCGCTGGGATAGCTGAATTCTTCGCGGCCGCTACTGACAAATACGGCGTCATTGGTCAGCTCGCCATAATAAATCTCCGGTTGCTCTATTTGCAGATCGATATCACTCTGTGGGGGCAGATCCTGGATGAAGAATTCCGGCTGGCCATCAGAGGTGATGGAATCCACCGGGTTCATGACAATGCCATAGCCATGAGTAAATTCCAGGTTGCGGTTGACCCAGCTGGGGGCGGGCAGGTTTTCTTTGTCCAGTTCACGCCCGGCGAGCATGACCTGGCGTACCTCACCGTCAATGATATAGCGGTCGATGTCAATTTCGCTGAACTGGTAATATGGCCGCAGCGCCTGGAGTTGTTCATAGGTGCGCTGTAATGGGCGATAATCCCAAAGGCGCACATTTTTGACAACTGCTTCGTTGAGTTGCAAATCCTGTTGGGATAAGTCGG
>JANQGC010000073.1 GCA_028277515.1 Anaerolineae bacterium | reverse complement strand
TGTTCCCAGTGCAATCACCCGCCTGCCTGCCCTTTTGGCTTGATTAACTGCCTCGGCCGTCGCCACAGGCACTACATAAGGCTCCGGGTAAAGTGGATGGTCTTCTACCTCATCCACTTCTACCTCCAGGCTGGAAACCCCCGTATGCAGCACAATCGAAGCGTTTTGTACCCCGCGCATTTGCAGCAATTGCAACATCCGGCGAGTGAATGGATAAGCGGCCGAAGGCATCTCCGCACTGCCGGGGCTGTTGGCGAATATCGTTTGGTAATATTTGAGATCATAGGGTTGCTCAACATAGCCATAACGCACCGGGCGGCCCTCGCGCCGCATGGCCGCCCAAATATCCTCCTCAAACTGTACGAACCACAATCGTTCCAATCCTGGAAAGGGGGTGGTTAACCGTCCTTTGATGCCGGCGGCCGAAAAGCGACTCATCGCTGCCAAGCCTGGCACCGGTCCGGGCGCGGCATGGTTGATCCGTGGTTCAGCCAACCACAAACCCTGTCCATAATGGGTCGATAGATTGAGGATAAAGGATCCTACCGCGCTCCTGGCCGGTAAACTGGCGGGCAGCGTAGCGCTGCGATTGACAACCAGCAGATCGCCTGGCTCTAAAAAATGAGGCAGATCGCTAAATGTGGCGTGTAAATGTCCCTTTGATGAACTGACCAATAACCGGCCGCTGTCCCTGGTCTTACCACTCATTTCTGCCGGATGAGTTGCTGCTAAATGTTCCGGCCGCTCGAATAGCAATTCCGCCCGTCTCATGCCGCCACCTGCCAAATTTCCCCCTGAGCCTGAAAACGCTTGCCGGAAATTGATTGCCCGTCCTGCCCCAGGAGCCAGGCCCAAAAGGGGATGGTCACCTCCGGCAACGGCCGGTCGGAAATATCCTCACCGGGAAAGGCATCCTGGTGCATGGCGGTGCGCATATCGCCGGGATCAACGCTGACCACGCCAATTCCTTCTGTGGACAGTTCGTTAGCCAACGTAAGGGACATGAGATCAAGCGCCGCTTTGCTCGAACCATAGCCACCCCACCCGGCATAGCCACCAACGGCGGCGTCGCTGCTCAAATTAACCACCAGCCCTTTTGCATTGGCCAAATACGGTCGTGCCATCCGAATCAACGCCAGCGGTGCCTGGACATTGACCTCGAAAATGCGCTGTAGCTCTAACATACTGGTGTCCATTAGATCGCGCATAGGCAGCGGTCCTAACGTAGAGGCGTTATTGACCAGCAAATTGAGACGGCCGTATTGGCGCAATATCTGGTCCAATTCATCTCGATGCTCCGGATCACGCACATCCCCTGCGATAGCATGAACGCGAACACCGCGATCATCCAATGTAAAAGCTGCTTCTTGCAGACGATCCCAGTTTCGAGCGGTGATAATCAAATCATAACCCCGTGCCACCAAAAACTGGGCGATGGTATATCCCAACCCTTGACTGGCCCCAGTAATTAAAACTATTGGTGTCGTTTGTTCGTTTTCCATCTTGTTATCTCCCTCAGACGTGACAGTCACTTATGAAGTGACTTTCACGTGGATTAAAATAAAAGTTATCTTTATTCTATTTCCAACCAGGAGAGAACACATCGGACAAAGGATAAGAGATAGCCTGAACGAAGGTACAGTCTTTAAAATAAAAAAGGTCCAATCTTGGAGATTGGACCATTTTACATTTCAACTTATTCAAATCACCTGCGGACGAGACGTACAAGGAGTAGCAAGATAACAGCCCCGGCTATGGAAACAGCCAAACTTATCCAAAAACTCGTATCCAGGCTAAAAGCTGAGGTTAATTGGAATCCCTGCCCGGTGAGCAGGTTATAGCCCAGACCGCCAATAAAAGCCCCAACGACACCAACAATCACATCCATCAAACAACCTTGCTGGCGATTGGTTCCCATGATCAGGCTGGCAATCCAACCAACGATGGCACCAACAATAATACCGCCGATAATCCCAAACATGTCAAATCCTCCTTCGGATCATTGCTGCCGGACCCTAAACTTTTTCTCAATTTTAAAATTTTGCCTGAGAAAAATATCCAGCAAATAATTCAATTAAATCTATTTCAATATACGGAGAACCTGATGTTTCGTTGCAAATCGAGTCGGACAGATCTAACTTGACGATGATAGATTGATCTTCTCTCAAGACTTAATCATCGCTTTCGATGACCTGAAAATCATTATCATCAGACATCTCTTGCTGCTGGGGAACCGAGGGTGAATACAGCCACTCAGTCAAAACGGCCGCGGCTTCCTCACCCCCGATCTCACCGGCGACAGCCAAAAAATCGGCCGTCGAGGCATTTCCACCAGCATACCGTTCATAATAAGTGCGCAAAATCTCAAAAAACGCCTCATCACCGACCGTCAACCGTAGGGCATGCAACGTATAAGCACCACGCCAATAAACCGCCGGTCCGAACAAATCAGCAGCCTGTTTGGGAATGGGGGATCCCATTTCTGTAGCGACAATACCGGCATACAAATCGCTCATACTGTCTTCAATAGCCACTTCACCTGTATAATCATTCCACAAATGCTGGAAGTAAGTGGCAAACCCTTCATTCAACCAGATATCTTCCCATGTTGCCACAGACACATGGTTGCCAAACCATTGATGCGAAAGCTCATGGATGACCGTCTCCTCACGGGATGGACCATCTGCCCCATAGGTTGAAACGCTTTGTGTTTCCAAAGCCCAGGATGTTGGTTGGGATAAGAGGACGACACCATACTGTTCAAAAGGATAGGGACCGATGGTTTCTTCCAAAAAAGCAAACATGTCAGGTGTCACGTCAAACGCCGCCCGCACCTCCTCAGGCGTTCCAATTGGATAATAATTGCGGATGGAGATTCCGCTCTCACTGATGCCAATTCCCACCTCATACTCATTCACCTGGGCAGTGGCCAGGTAGCTGGCCATGGGTTGGCCCATCTGCCATTCATAAACCGTTTGATATCCGGTCTGCTGAAAATCTGTTAAGACCCCATTGGCTACGACCGCGTAAGGCTGAGGCAAGGTGAAGCGCATAGTATAGGTAGCCTTGTCAGACGGATGGTTGTTATTGGGAAACCAGTTCATCGCCCCCGTCGGTTCAGACACAACAAAGATGCCTCCATCCTGCACCTGCCAGCCAAGCTGGGTCGGCGCTGACGGATCGTTAATGACTTCCGGCCGACCGGCATATTGAACAACCACCTTGAATACATCTCCTTCAGTTATGGTCTCAGGAGGTGTCACGATCAGCTTGGTTTCTTGCCGCTCAAATTTGGCCAACTCATCATCGACGGTCACCTGGTGTACGCGCAGGCCGGCGAGATCGAACATTATCTGCTCAAGCGATTCAGTGGCCTCGCCCGTGATCACCGTACTGCCGCTGATCGTATTGGCTTCAACAGCAATCGCCAAATCGATTGCGTAATGGTCTACATCATATCCTGGGTTGCCTAAAAATGGATATAGTGGGTCTCCCAGGCCAAAGGGGCTGGGTTGGCTGGTCTCTGTCGGCTGAATTTCTTCCTCTTGAACAGGGGAAGTGGTGGCAGTAGGTGTGACTTCACTTTCCCCAGGCGACGGGGTTGGCGTAACAATTTCGGCCGTTGGTGTTGCCAGTGTCGGCAACAGGCCACAGCCGCTCACAAAAAACATGGGTATAAATAAGAACAGTAAGTTTTTTGCCGTTTTACTAAATTTCCAATTCATTCAAAATCCACAATGAGGGTCATTCTAGATCCTAGGAATATAAGACAAAAAACACCGTTGCTCAAAGCAACGGTGTTTTTACTCATTTTACGTTGACAGGAGTTAATATATCCTTATTAACCCGATCCTTTTCAAAAAGTTTCTCTCAAATCTTTGCAAAAGTGTCGGTTTACTAGATAGAAGAACTTTACACAACCTCAACTTCTGGAGGTTCTCCTTGCTCAACCAATTTGCGCATGGGCAGCCAGATGGTCATGACCAAACCCAGCAGCGATCCATAGATAAGAACGGAAACACCCGCTTTGAAGGCATTTGTACGGGCTATGGCATAAATGTCATTAACCTCATCAATCACCTGCTGCTCTAATCCGGCTTCCTGCATACTCGCTTGCAGTTGAGAATCGGACATTAATTGGATGCCTTCTTCGGCCGCTTCAATTAATGTTTGCTCAATGTCCTGGGGTATGCTGTCGCTGGCTGAGATGCTATTGGAAAAATTAATGGACAAAACCCCCAGCATAACGGTGCCAATGAGAGCGACGCCGATGGCATTTCCTAGTTGTTCAAAGGTAGATGTCAAACCGGCCGTTTCCGGTGTGCGATCTACATTAACGGAAGAAAGAACCAGGTTTAGAATCTGGGAAGCAATCAACCCCACACCGGCCCCAAACAACCCGCCCAACACCAGGTCTTGTGGACCCGCATTGGGTTGAATGCTGGCCGCCATACTCCCTAAACCAATAAAGGCAATAACCCAACCAACCTGGATGATCCGTTTAGCAAAAAAGCGGGCAGATAGGCGTGATCCGAGAATGGCCATTACCAATAAACTTAACGAAAAGGGCATCAACGCCAGGCCGGTTTGCATGGCCGTAAATTCAAATGAGAGCTGCAACAGCAAGGGGACGACATATAGGAATCCGGCCGTCACGCCTGTTTGTAAAAAGCGAGAGGCAAAACCACTTTTGATTCCAGGAATAGTTAGCGTCGATGGCCGGAACAAGCCGTCGCCACCACGCTCCTCGAGTCGCCTTTCCCAGCCAAGCAATAAAATAACTATCAACAATCCAATGCCCACGAGCACCGGCGTAATTGATAATCCAAATGGCGCGATTTCAAACGGGCCGAGGATGAAAGGCTCTTTGGCCAGGAAAAGACCGTATTTTTGCGCCAGGAGAATACCCAAAACAATGCTCGACCAGCCAAAAATGGAAAGTATCGCGCCCACAAAATCGAATGTCGGCCGGGATTTGCCCAAAACATCTTTCTGCAGTTGGCGCGCCATGATTAATACAATGACAGCAATGACCAGTTCTGTGCGAAAAGCCCAACGCCAACTGACAAATGTGGTGAAGAAACCGCCCACGATAGGGCCAACAGCCGCTCCAACGGCCGCAACAGCACTGATAATACCGTAAGAAAAAGCCAGGTCTTCTTTCTGGTAATGACTGCGTAGCAGCGTTTGAATATTGGGAATCATCAACGCCGCGCCCAGTCCCTCCAGAATTGACCAGCCAATAATCAACATCGTCAAGCTGGTGCTGAACGAGGCAATGGTGGTGCCAACGGAATAAATGATCAGTCCAATGATGAAAATCCGCTTTTGGCCAACAATGTCGGCCAGTTTCCCGCCGATCAGCATAAAGGCGGCCATGACCAGCGCGTAAATTGAGATAGCCGACTGCACGCCGGTGACTGTTGTATCTAAATCAACCACAAGGGCGGAAATGGAAACATTCATGATCGTCGTGTCAATGACGATGATGAACATGGCCAGAGCTAAAGTGGTTAAGGCAGTCCATTTTTTCATTTATCCCTCCAATGATGTTTTCATTTCGAGAACCACCACATCGCAAGCTCTGTTCTATGAGTGAATGACGTCACACAAAAATCGCCGGCGCTTTGTGGTACTGTAGAACAACCTTTCCAGGTTGTATTAGCCGCAAGCTGGAAAGCTCGCGCTACAATGTCATTAGCAGTATTTACTTCTTCTGCCTCATCGCAAAGAACAGGTAATCAAGATCACCGGGCGAATAGCCATACTGCGTCAGTAAAACGGCCGCTTCCGTTCGATGCTGCATACTGTGCAGCGCCAGATGTACCAGCATATCTGAGCGCACCATCGTCACTTGAACCCCATCCCAGCGCCGAACCTGCATCGGTTCCGGCAGATTTTCCTCCGGCAATTCCTCCAGGAAGGTCATCATTTTTTCATGCTCCTGCCGGCTGAAATCCTGAATAGACTCAATAGACGACAACTGCTGCTCAGACGGCAGGTGCGCGGGGTCAACATTTCCATCACGCGCTAACAGACGCCAAACTTTTTCTATGCGCACCATATGCGCTAACACCTGTTGTAAAGAGCGCCCTTCCACAACGGATGGGGCATTGAAATCTTCCCTGGAAACCTTTCCTGACTGGGCAAAAATCTTTTCATTAGCCCAATTGTTATAATCAAACTGTTTGCGAATGATTGCTTTGGATGGCATTGGATTTTCCCTTTTGTGTTGAAATTTTCCCTTAGATTGGGATGGCAGTGCGCGGATTATTGTATACTATGTCTCTTCTCCCACCAATCAGGCCAAAAATCTGCTATCTTACCTTGTAGCGCAAAAAGCCTTTTTTGCGCAGTGAACAAACAGGAATGTTTGTTCTACAGTAGCGCGAGCTTTCCAGCTTGGGGCTTGAACAACCTGGAAAGGTTGTTCTACAGATAACAATAAAAAGGAGAATTCAATGCCCGTTCTTAAAAATTACAATCAATTTAATGGAATCCACTGGGAGACCGGTACGGTACGCAACTTCATGGCCCAGCGTGGTTATAAAGCGCCTCATACCGGGGAGCCATACAGTGAAGCCTTCCTGCTCGGCGTGAGCGGAGGCATAGTGTTTGGCTATTTCAATTTCCTGTACGAAGGATATGATCCACAATGCAACATTTTAACCCGCAATACCTTCGATCCCCTGGACACCATGCTCTCTCGCCTGGGTATCATCCAGGATCTACAGCATACAGCCAAAGCTGATCGAGCCGTCAAATTACTCCTGGACACCTTAGAAGAGGGACAGCCGGCCATCCTATGGGCGGATTACTTTAGCCTGCCATATAACGCTCAGCCGCAGGATGAGGGCATGTGGGGCACTTTTCCGATCCTGGTCTATGGCTATGATTGGGAAACAGACCAGGTTATGATCGCCGATCGTGCCCAGGTTCCACTGACTATTAACACGGAAGAATTGGCAGCCGCACGCGGCCGTGTGAAAAAGGTCAAACACCGCCTGCTGACCCTGGAACCACCCAATCCAGATAAACTGGCGTCGGCCGTTCACCTGGGGATTTGGGACACAATTCGGCTCTTCACAGAAAAACCACCCAAAGGCTCAAAAAATAACTTTGGCTTGAATGCCTATCAATTTTGGGCCACAATGCTGCGCAATCCCAAGGGTCGTTTAAGCTGGGAGAAGCAGTTCCCCGCCGGCCTGCCGATGTTCGCCGGTTTGACCTCCGCCTATAATTTCGCTTTTCTCTTTGGTAAGGGGGTGGAGCAAGATGGCGAACGGCTGATGTATGCTGACTTTCTGGATGAAGCGGCTATCTTGCTCAATTCTCCGGGGCTAAACGAAGCCGCCAGCCGTTTTCGCTCGGCGGCTGGCGCCTGGCAGCAGTTAGCCAGGATGATCCTACCTGGTGACATTCCCCCATTCGGCCAGGTCAGGGAATTGATGTGGCGCAAACATTGTCTTTTCCTGGAACAGGGGAGTGCTGCACTAGATAAAATCAAAAGCATTAACCAGGATCTGGACGACACTCGTCAGGACATGATCGACAATTTCCCCCTGTCCCAGGAGCAGGTTATAGAGCATCGTGAGCGCATAGCTGAGGCCGTCCTCACTATTCATGACCGCGAAAAGGAGGCCATTGACAACTTACAATCGGCCATAAGTTAAAACCCGCCGACCACTGTCAATCAAATAGGGATCAAAAAGATGACGGCCGCAAAATGGCAGATGCTGCCCCCCAGGACAAATAGATGCCAGATGGCATGATTAAAAGGCAGTCTCTGCCAGGCGTAAAATATAACGCCAACTGTGTAGACTATCCCGCCGGCAATTAACAGTGTCACTGCTTGTGGCGGGACATTCATTAAAAACTGGCGAAATGCCAGGACACCCATCCAGCCCATCAACAGGTACATCAGCGTGGCCAACACTTCAAAACGGCCAAGGAAAAAAATCTTCCATAATATACCCGCCCCGGCCATCAACCAGACCACCGCCAGCATCGTCCAGACCGCCTGCCCTTGCATGCCAGCCAGCAGAAAAGGAGTATATGTTCCGGCGATAAAAACATAAATCACCGTATGGTCGCAGAGGCGTAAAAATTGTTTGGCTCGTGGGTGTTGAACGCCATGATACAGTGTTGAGGCCAGGTATAACAAAATCAGGCTGATCCCGTAGACCACAAAACCCAAGACCTGTCGCCAATCACTATATAAGATGCCTAATATCAATAAGGTAACCAGGCCGATCACCGCCAGCCCGACGCCGATGCCGTGGGTGATGCTGTTGGCCAACTCTTCAGCAAAAGTGTAGAAGGGGTTTTGCCAGGTTTTTTCGTCTTGCGTTGCGTTCATAAGATGGCCTGTTCGTATTCACCGCTTTTGAAGAATAATAAATTATTACGGTCACCCTGTAAGTAGGCATCCTAGATGCCGGTCTAGTAAGGAACTTTAGTGTAAGCCGATTTGGTAAATCGGCAGGCGCGATTTGCCAATACCCAAAGGGCACGCTGATCGCACTACATGCCCGCTCAAATGAAACACACCCAATACTATTCTGTTACGAAAAAGCCCTGCTCGTTTGGTTTGAGATACCAATCCCGGTAGCTTAAAATCACAAGTAAAAATGCGAATTGATACAGCGTTGGCAAAATAGCTGTAAATTGATCTAAATAAAAAGTGATGAGCTGCACGGCCGTTAATGACAACACCACCGACACGACGGCCAGCAAAATTCCCTTCTGCTCCTCTCCCCTGGCAATGAAATAAAAACTGACCAGCGCCACCACACCAATAGCAAAATCAACAATAATCCGCAAATAATGGCCGCCCAAACTTGCAATATCCAGGCTCCGTGCTTCTGCCGCTAATTCAGCAAAAAATGTTTGTGTCGTCGCTTCCGGTGAAACAGCAATCCAGATCAACGACCCTAACGTCACCACAGCCCCCAAAGCGGTGATAATCAGGCCGGCCAGCACCAGGTAGCGATGCCATTTTCGGCCGATCCCCTTGGCAAAGGATTCAAACCTGTCCCAGGTGCGCTGCAGCAATCCTGGATCAGGATCTTTAAACGGCACATTCCCTTCATCAACATAAACCTGTAAAACAGCGGCCATTTTGGTGATTTCTTTTTTCTCAGAAAGCCGGGCGTGCTGCAAATTTTCCACCAACTTTTGTCCTTCCACCGCATCCAATTCACCATAGATCGCATCCTGCAGCAGTTCCAGGGCCAGGATCATTTCTCGCCGGGGATCGATGGCATCAGGCCAGCGCACCAGCAGAAAAATCAAGACAGTAAGCAGAAAAAAGCCATAAATAATCGGAGCGGCCGCCGGATAAAAATAATCATTGTTCTGCGTGATGAACTTCCCAACCTCATCAATAAATAAGCCGATGCCGATGCCGCTCAAGGCCGCGGCAATCACCTTGAAGCTGGGATTATCCCAAATTAAAACCATCAAAACAGCAGCAAAGAGCAGCACACCACCATAAAGCAGATGGGCAATGTGCAAGGTGCTGTTGCCCAATTGGGGATAGCCGGTCAGCTCTAAGAAAAGACGCACAACGATCACCGTTGCAGCAAAAGAAATCAATGATATTAACAGGTAATTTCCCGCTTCCTCTCGCTCCACCAGAAGACGATCTCGTCTGCTCATAACACGCTCCTCTACAATCCCAGGCCCCAGGTATACTCTACATTACCAAAACCATTGCCTTTAGTCTGATGGTTAATCACCTGGCCGCCAACCCGTCCTTCTAAATTTTCCATTCGGAACATGTATTCATTGTAGCTCCAATGGGTCCTTAACTTACCGCCAAAAATTCTGCGGCTCAATGATTGCGGCGCGTGATCGTAGCTATTGGCAAAAAACTTGATGAAATCTCCATTTTTAGATCGGGCTGAAACCAGAAAATCAGGGTGGGATCCATTCCTGAACACCGGGGTTACACTGGATTTATCAAATAAAATCCGCTCAGAATCACCGGGAAAATCAATAAAGGCGCCGGAAGCGATGGGAATGGTGCGCTTTTCCCACTTCTTACTGGCAAAAAAGCGGTAGCCGCGCCGGAATAAATGGGGACCCACATAAGGCACAAAGGCGGAAAACAAAGTGCCATCCTCCAGCAGTGACCAGACCCACTTCCAGGGAAAAGCGGGAACATTCAAACAAACCCGCTGGAAATAGCCCAGACCTTGCAGATGTTCCGTCCCCACCGGTGAGGTGAATGTTCCCTCAAAGTTGATCAGCCGCCAGGCGATAAAATGAGTGCCACCTAAAGGGGTGTTGATATTGATCGATTCATCCGGTGAAGTATCCACTGTTTTTAGATCACCCCAGGTTTTGAACCTGGCCTCACCACGCGCCCCCTTGAAATGCGCTTCCAGGGTCAGCGGTTCATCTGGCGAGGCCCAAATCTTGCTGCCATGTTGTTGGCCATCCGGCCGCTTTGCCCAGGCTTCGATATAACCATCACTGGATAAGGTGGCCAGGGCGATTTGTTTGACCAGTTCCTCATGCAAAACTTGCCCGTCAAAATACCAGCCCACATTTTGTACTTCAAACTGATCCTTTTGGGCGGTCAGATTTCGTTTTAAGTCGATTCCGCGCAGATCGCCGCCGCTGATGTTGATTTCATCCCCGGCCCGCGCCGTGATGGCGAACATGATTTGCTTAGGACCATACCCTTCTTCCCCCTTGGGCAGCAGCAAAAAAAACCACCAGGAGGAAGACATACGGTTTTGCATTTGCGGCATTTGGCTCCAAATTAAATTAAACGCCCGCTTTTGCTCGGCAGGCAATGTTTTATTGGTCATTCAATGTTCTCTCCGTAAGCTTTGCTGCTAAAAGATGCCAAATTTTGATAAATTTGGCATCTTCTTTTACTCTACCCTTACCTGTTCATAAACCGGGAAACGGTTGCCATCCAGATCTTCAAAGACAAAGCCAACCACATACTCTCCGGGCGCGCCATCCAACTCTTCCCAAAGTAAAGGCTCTGCACCAAAAGTCAACGTTTCCCCTTCCTGGTAGACACTCTCCACAGCCTGCCCGCTGGGGGCAAGATCAACCCAGCTCTCCAGCACAGTGAACCGGTCCCCAATCTGGGGGATAATCTCCCTTGGCGCACCGGTAAATCCATCACCGTTATAACCGAAGACCTGGCTCAAAAGACCGTTATTATTATTGAAATGGAGGCGGGCATTATAAGATTCACCATCGGCATAGGTATAGATACCATCGACAGTATAGACTGCCTCTTCAAAGGTTGCACCGTAGGTTAAGGGTTGGAAAAGGGCCAGGGCAGATTGCTCTCCATCATTGATGGCGAACATCAAAGGTTCCCATTCAAACTCTATGGTGAATTCATCTTCCGGCCATTGGGGATAATAGACACCATCAACTTCAACGGTATCAGCAGTTTCCAGGTAATCCATATCAGCGACAAACACGGAATTGGAGACTTCGTCTAAGAATCCGGTGTAAATATAGACATAACCCAGGTTGCTGCCTGACACATCGGCCGACATCAAAATTGGGTTCCCCGGAGAAGCCACATTATCCGATAGCTCGAAATTGGTGACCTGAATATCGCCGCTGCCCGGTGCGGTCGTCGCCGCGCCACTTTCCGGCACTGCCACTGTGCTCTGCGCCTCCTCAAAACGGCGACCCGTGTAATGATATGCCAGGAATTCATCCCACAAAGAATTACGGGCAAATCGTTCGGCCACCTCCGTATAAGACTGTGCGCCGGCGATGGGCGAACGATAGAGTTCGGAATTAGGGAAATAAATAGACAGCCCGGTTGATCCGGCCATATTACTGCCATGCCGTTCGGCAACCACCGCGTTGTCAATATCGGCCACCAATTGCTCAACAAGTCCTGAAACCTGGCTGTCATTACTTGACTGCTGAATTATCTGCGCGAAGTTCCCTAAATCCAGGTAAGAAGGAGGTACATTGTTGCCAAATACACTGGTGTAAGATTGAGCATAATTGCGAGCCTGGGCCACCTGCGGCTGGGAGATATCCTGCATGGCAAAGGCCAAATCATTAAGCGAATCCATCACCTGGCCAAACGCCTGTAGATCAACGGCCGTCAGCGTGATATTGCTCTCCATCTGTTGCACCAATTGTCCTGCCGAAACACCGCCAAATGACCCCAGGATGCCGCTCAAAGGGGAGCCTCCCCCGGTGAACTCAGCCCTTGCCTGGTCATCCACAATTCGTTGGTCTTCATTAATATAACTATCCACAATGTGCCGGCCCAGTTGCGCACCATCCATATCCGGGTTTTGAATCAAATCGCCCAAAAATCCCGTATAAGCCCAACCCAGCGCCGGTTCCGTTTCCTGAGAAGCCACTGCATAGCGGGCATGAGGAGCTAACGCATCATAAACCTCCACATGACTCATCAAGCAGGCATCCATGCCGATCAATTCAAAATGATCCAGATCGGTAGTTTCTCGAATCTCACCCAGGGCTTCGTCCAACTCCATCAAATAAAGTTCATCCCCCAGGGCTGAAGCCAGGGCCACATTATGTTCTCCCGGCCCTCCAGGAGCCGGATCAGACCAGCCGCCAGGCCAGCCCAGGCCATGATCGGACATGATCAAGGCATATTTATCGGCGGGGAAATTTTCTACCGCCCAGGAGACAAAGTCGACCAGGGCATCACCGGATGCCATGTTCACTTCACCCAGATCCATAATCTCTTGCGAGGTGACGCGATTTAAATCGGGATCGGCCGTGACATAAAACCGTTTAGTAGAATCCCAGTTTCCATCGGCTGAAAAACCGCGGCTATAACGATCTACTTGCGACACGATTTGCACCCGGTCGCTGGACCCAATCCGTTC
>JANQGC010000009.1 GCA_028277515.1 Anaerolineae bacterium | reverse complement strand
AATAGAGTAGATTTGTTAAAACTGTATTTGGATTGTTCATATATGGGTAAACAGTATTGGTTCGTTTTAGACATTGCCTTAACTTAATGACATTGACTGTCCACTGCTCACTGCCGTTTACCCCTCCAACGCATGCAGCGATTCCGTCAAATGGGTCAGGCGTTCGGCCAGCAGTAAAACCATCAAGCGGTGCAGCGCCGCGGCCGTCGGGGCATCTTCTTTTTCCAGCCGTTCCAACGCTTCATCAGATAACCGGTAAACCACCCCCGACTGGTCGACCACCACATCGGCCGTGCGCTCCTGGCTCAAATATAGTCCAATCTCGCCAACCACATGTCCCGCGCCAATCGATTCCAGTCGAATCGACGGCCCGCTATCCCTGGGAATCTGCGCCGTCACCAATCCTGACTCAATAAAAAACAAATCGCGCGCCTCCGATCCCATGTGAATAAGCGTTTGGCCAAGTTCCGTCTCCATTCTTTCAAAATAAGGAAGCACGTCTGCAAGGTCGCTGTCCGTGCCTAAAATCTCCTTCAACTGCATAGTGATGCCTGGCGGCGAGGAATCGGCCGTAGGCTCCGACTGTGCCAGGAGGCGATCTTCTCCCCATTGTACGGCCCGGTCGAGATCAGAAAAATAGCGTAATCCTTCCTGGTCCGGACTTAAATCTCCATGTTGCAGTAACCGGGTAAATGCCTCCGATGCTGAGACGAAAACCAGCGCCGCTCCATACTCGGCGGTCAGTTGTTTCATGCGTGAGAAGCTCATGATCGCCGTGGAATCAATGCCGGACACGCGGTGAAAGTCAAGAATGACGGCCGATGGCGTGAGCCGGTCAGGGTCATGCATCCGCTGGCGTACACGCTCCAGAAGTTGATTCGCTGTGCCAAAAAAGATAAACCCTTGCAGCTGCAGAATAAACAGCCGGTCTCCAAGCTCTTTAATCTGCTCCCGTTGTCGTCTTGGCCTGACCAGGCGACTTTTAAACGTTCTGCCAGTCAGTTCACAGCGTACAATGTCGATGCGGCTGTATCCAACAACAAAGAAAACAATCGCCAGCATCAGTCCAAGGGTAATGGCTTCTAAAAAACCAATAAAAACCGTCACAAACAGGATGGATAGCAGCACTGCATAATCAATAAGCGGCAGTTTTTTTCGCGTGTCAACGACCCAATCAGCGAGAAAATCGAGACCCAAATAAAACAATAAGCTGCCCAGCACAATGAGGGGAACAAAGGATAAGATGGCTGCGCCAAAAACCAGGGCAACGACAAATATGGCAACCGAGATAAGCCCGGTCAAACGATGGTCGGCTTTTAATCGGAAATTCATCGTTGATACACCAAGTTTCTGAAAACCAATCATTCCCGAAACCAACGCTGATAACACGTTCCCTACGCCGGCGATCTTCAATTCCCGGTTGACGTCAATATCCCGATTGGAGGCTAATTCCAGACCACCCGCATTCAACAGCAGGCTAATCACACTAACCAGGATGACAATCGCCAGATGTCCGGCTTCCTGGAGAAGAGCCGGCCATTGGATCAGGCCCAGATCCTCAAACGGAAACGGCCGCCAAAGCGATCCTTCCGGGAATGGTCCCAAGACCCAGCCTCCTTGTTGAAGCTGCTCCAGAGAAATACCCCCGATCACGGCCGTTAGATAAAATAGAATCGTAACCCCGACCAGCAAAATTGGCACAACCATCACATTGCCCCTGCGACGCGCCGCAAAAAGCATCAGAAATGCCAGAACAACGCCCGGCAGCCAGCGCAACAGGGTCAACGGATCAAAGAGAACACCCAATTCGCTGAAGTTTGCCGGCAGGGTAACCATCAAGCCCAGCCCTCCGGCCAGCAACAACCATCCGGTCGCCGCCAAAAAACCCCCGATAACCGGATATGGTAAAAAGCGGACAAGGTTACCTAATCGAAAAGTTCCCAGAGCGAAAAAAACCAGCGCCGTCGCCAACGTTGAAAGAGAAATAGCAGCTAAAACGGTGATCAAGATCGCCCCTTGCGAAGCGTCTGGCGGCATCAAGAGAAGTATCTCTGAGGCAATCAGGGCGAGGATCACCGCCGGAATTTCCTGCAAGCCGCTGACAATTCCCGGCAGCGAGGTAAATAAAACAATGATTGTGCTGGAGATGGCCATCCCCAAAAGGGCAAGGCCAATGCCAATGGAACGGAATTCCTCCAAAGGTCCGGAAAAAATGAGGGCTGCCAGAGAAATTGCAAAGGCTGTTTCCATCAACCCGATGATAAAACCGGAGGTTAGAACAGGCAGAATATTCAATGGTTGGGAGTCTGGACCATGCTTCATCACTTTACTCCTGCAAACTGTTGAATACGGTTGTTAACCGGGTGATCCGTTCGGCCAGGATACGGACCATCAGCCGGTGCAGCACTGATGCCGCATGGGCATCATTGTCTTCCATGTGCTGCATTTTTTCTTTTGAAAGTCTGAACACAACGCCCGGTTGGTCAACCACCACATCGGCCGTGCGCTCCTGGTTCAAATAAAGGCCAATTTCCCCAATCACGTGGCCGCTGCCAATGGTCTCCAAGCGCACCGGTGGCTGGTCCGGCCTGGGAATCTGGACCGTCACCTGGCCTGACTCTATTATATACAAATCATGCGCCGTCTGACCCAGGGTGATCAAATGTTGCCCGGTCCGCACATCCAACTTTTCAAAATAACTTAATAAGGCGTGTACATCCTGCGCAGATCCCAAGATTTGGCCCAAAAATTCATTGATTGGCGGGTTGTCCAAATCGTGGCCGGCGGCCGCTGATTGCAACAGCAAATCCTCACCCCACTGAACGCCACGATCAAGGCTGGTAAAGGTGTGAATGTCACCGCCGGCGGGTCCAATCCCGCCCCGCAGGAGCTGCTGGTCCATTTTGTCCGGCGGATTGATAAACACCAGCTTAGCACCGCACGCTTGGGTGAGTTGGAACATGCGCTGAAAGCTCAGCAAGCCGGTGGAATCCAATCCGGTGACCCGGCTGAAATCGAGGGTGATAATCCTTGGTGAAGGAAGCCGTGGATCGCTGATTCGCTGCCGCACCCGGCTGAGCAGTTGATCGGCAGTGCCAAAAAAGATGAAACCCTGAAGCTGATAAATAACCAGGCCGGCCCCATGTTGCAGCAAAAACTGCTCCTCTCGCTGGGGGCGTGTCGTGCGGCTCCGGTAAGTCGCGCCTGACAACTCATGGCGCACGACATCGATCCGGCTGTAGCCAGCAACGAACAAAATAACGGCCAACACCAACCCCAACGCCACCCCCTGCAAAAACCCCACAAACGCCGTAACCAACAGGATAGAGATAATGATCGCATAATCAATTCGCGGCAGCCGTGACCGGGATTCAAGCACCCATTCAACCAGGAATTCCAACCCCAGGTAAAGGAGCAGCCCGCCAATCACCATCTGCGGCAGCAAAGACAACAGCGCCGCCCCGAAAAGCAAGGCAAGGAGACAGATGACACTGCCCACCATTCCTGTCCAGCGGTTATTAGCCTGCAGCTTAAAATTCATTACCGATAAGCTAATCTGCTGGTAGCCAATCAGGCCGGACACAAACCCCGAAAGCAGATTGCCCCAACCGGCCGAGCGCAGTTCGTTGTTCAAATCCATGTCTTCATCCGCCGCTAACTCGATACCACCGGCGTTGAGCAGCAATCCCATAACACTGACCAATACGACAACTGCTATATCCGCGCTTTCTGCCAGCAGCAGGTGCCATTGCACCATTGGCAGATCACCCACGGGAAACGGCCGCCACAAGCTCCCCTCGGCAAAAGGACCAAGCAGCCAACCTTGCTGTTGAAGCTGATCGAGGGAAAGTCCTACCCACCAGGCCACGATGTAAAATAAACTGATTGACACCACTAAAACGAAGGGAACGATCAAATAATTGTCACTGCGACGTGTCCAGAGCAGCAGAACCAGGCCCATGACCACTCCGGGCAGCCAGCGGAGCAACATCTCCGGCTGCATGATAATGAAAAGATTGAGCGTGGGTACCATCGTCAACAGAGCACCATTGGTGAGCAGCCAGCCGGTCCCTGCCAGAAAGCCACCTATCACCGGGTAAGGTAAAAATCGAACCAGGTTGCCCAGGCGAAAAGTACCCAAGGTTAGAAAGGTGACTCCGGTGATTAAAGTAGTAAGTGCAATCGCCGCCAGCACAGTAATTAGTAAGGACTCTGGGCGCGTCAAATTTGAAGCACCGGCTACGATATTGCCAACAATCAAGGCTATGAGCACTGCCGGTAATTCCTGGTTGCCGCCCATCACCCCCGGCAGAGAGGTGAAAAGGGAAACGACCGCGTTGGACAACAATGCGCCCAGCAAGGCCAGGCCAATAGCCAGTGAGCGAAACTCAACCAACGGCCCGCTGAAGATGAGCGCCGCCAGGGAAACTGCCATGGCGATTTCCAGGAAACCCATCACCAGGCCGGATGTAAGGGTTGGAACCAGCTTCAATGGCGGTTTTGATGGCCCGAACCTGGTTCCGTCGGCTGCGGAAGAGGATTGTCGGGTCATTAATTTTATGAGTATAACCGAAAATGTTTGATTTGACCGTCCCTCGATTAAACCATAAAATACTTAACAATATGGTTAATTATAATGCAGTTGTTTTAGACAATACCTTTCACGCCCTGGCTGATCCGACACGCAGAGCCATCTTGACACGTTTGTCAGA
This sequence comes from Anaerolineae bacterium, assembly GCA_028277515.1. Next base: position 823 of record JANQGC010000009.1, on the reverse strand, counting down.
AGGCAAGGCCACCGTGAGCGAAATCGCCAAACCCTTTCCCATGTCCCTGCCGGCTGTTTATAAACATCTCAAAGTGCTGGAACATGCCGGCCTGCTTTCCAGGAAAAAAGAAGGTCGCACGGTTTACTGCGACCTAAACCCGGCGCCGCTGTCGCAGGCAGCAGCCTGGATCCAACGATATGAACAATTTTGGGAGAGTCAGTTTGATGCCCTGGCCAGTTTTGTTGAAAATCATGGGGAAGATCAGCGTGGTTGATCGATCCTTGTCCCATAATGTCCACCTGCGACGTGTGTTTTCAGCTTCGGCCGAAACCTTGTTTGCCGCCTGGACCGACCCTGACCAACTTCTACAGTGGTGGGGGCCGCCGGGCAGCGTCGTGCAATCGGTGGAAGTGGACCTGCGCCAGGGCGGAAGCTACCGTATCGGCTTCTTACACCCTGACGGCAATGCTTATCATGTATATGGTGTCTACCAGGAGATCCAACCGCCGCGCAAACTGGCTTTCACCTGGCGCTGGGAACAGCCGCAGATGGACATTGGTGAGAGCCTGGTTACGCTCCTATTTGAAAGTGAATCGCCACAGAAAACGGCTGTCATCCTGACCCACAGCCAACTCCCCAGCGAAGACGCCCGCCATCATCACGAAGAAGGCTGGACGGGCATATTGCAAAACCTGATAACGTACCTGGCTACCGCCAGTGGGCAGTGAGCAGTGGGCAGTTATCAGTCAATGTCATTAAGTTAAGGCAATGTCTAAAACGAACCAATACTGTTTACCCATATATGAACAATCCAAATACAGTTTTAACAAATCTACTCTAT
>JANQGC010000255.1 GCA_028277515.1 Anaerolineae bacterium | reverse complement strand
AGATTTACTTTGGCAACCTCGCTTATGGTGTAGAAGCCGCCGCCAATACCTATTTTGGCAAATCTGCGGCCGATTTGAGCCTGGCTGAATCATCTTTATTGGCCGGGCTGCCGCAAAGCCCGGTTGATCTGGACCCTTTGGCCAACCTTGAAGCGGCAAAGGAGCGGCAGTGGTTGGTCTTGAACTTGATGGTCAGCGAAGGTCATTTAAGCCAGCAAGACGCTGAAGCCGCTTACCTGGAACCCTTGCAGTTTGCACCGCAAGAAGTAGGCCTGGCTGCTCCCCACTTTTCTGTTTATGTACGCCAACAGCTAGAAGAGATGTTTGGCGCAGATGTGGTGGCTAACGGCGGGTTAAGAGTAACCACGACCCTGGATATGGATTTTCAAAGTTTGGCAGAGCAGCAGGCGCGGCAGCATGTCGCCGCCGTAGGATCCGAGCACAATTTGAATAATGCCGCTTTGGTCGCTATGAAACCAGGCACCGGCGAAATCCTGGCCATGCTGGGCAGCGTTGATTACCATGATGAAAGCATTGATGGCCATGTGAATGTAACCTTATCCCAGCAGCAGCCTGGCAGCGCGATAAAACCTTTAACATATGCTGCGGCGCTTTCCCCTGCCGAGGATGGCCAGCCTTCCTGGACAACGGCCGATATTTTATGGGATGTGGAGGTGGAATACCCGCAAACGGACGACACAGAGTATGCACCGGTCAACTATGACGGCCGTTTTCATGGCCCCGTCCGTTTACGATCCGCATTAGCTAACAGTTACAATGTACCCGCCATTCTGCTTTTACAAGATATTGGCGTGCCGCGCATGATTGAGTTTGCTCGCCAGATGGGCATCTCTACCTGGCAAGAAGATTCCAGCCGTTATGGTCTTTCGCTCACCCTGGGTGGAGCGGAAGTCACCCCATTAGAATTAACGGCCGCTTATGCAACCTTTGCCAATGATGGGAAAAAGGTAACCCCAACATCCATTCTCCGGGTCGAAAAGAGTAATGGTGAACTGCTATTTGAGCCGGACATGCAAGAACAGCCCCAGGTTGTGGATTCTCGGGTAGCTTTTCTGATCAGCGACATACTCAATGACGACGCCGCGCGGGAACCGGCGATGGGACGTGACAATCCTTTAGCAGTTCCGTTCCCGGCTGCCGCCAAGACGGGAACCACCAATGATTTTCGTGACAATTGGACCGTGGGTTACACACCCAGCCTGGCTGTCGGCGTATGGACCGGCAACACGGATAACAGCGAAATGATTGATGTATCCGGGTTGACGGGCGCCGCGCCTTTGTGGTCAGATTTCATTCAGGCTGTTTATGCCAATCCACAGTTGCAGGAAAGTTTGTTGGCGGACGGATTCCTGGCCCCTGGCGATTTCAGCCGGCCACCTGGCTTAACAGAAGAACCTCTCTGCGCCATCTCTTCGGTGCAAATTGGCGCAGTGGATTGCGCCATGAGCGGCAGTGAATGGGCGCTGGAGGAATCGACGCCGGAAGAGGAGATAGATCCTGATGCGGATCGGGTGATTTGGGAGGCGCTTGATCCGGCGGTCAAGCGTATGCCGGCCTTGCCCCTGCCGCCCCTTCCCCTTGAAGTCGCGGCCGAAACCGGTGATGACGATGAACCACCGGCACAACTGTTTTGCCATTTTCCGGAAGGCACGGAACAAGAACTGCTGCCGCCCGAAACAGCACAACAGGTGTTTTTACCGGGTCCGCGCAACAGCGAAAGTTTGAAAGCGGCCCATGAATGGGCGCAAACCAACAATTTAGCCGTGCTGCCAACGGAAAGCTGTAATGAGGAATTGTTGGCGTTGGCGCGCGATCCCAACCGCGTCGCTTTTTATCGTATAACTGAACCGAAAGCGGGTGATGCGGTGAGCGGCGTTTTGCCTATTGTAGGGACGGCCGATTTTGATCCCAATGAGGTAGAGTTCTTCAAAATAGAGTTGGGTATGCCCCGCGGAACAGACACGGAGTGGGTGACCCTGGGTGATACTCACCAGGCGCCGGTGATAAACGGTACGTTAGAAATGCTCCATGCCGATGCTCTGCCGCCCGGAGAGTACCTTATACGACTCATCGTCGTCAAGGACAGTAATTATGTGGGAGAGCCGCATACGATCCCGATTACAGTAGAAGATGGGTGACCTGTAATCAATTCATAAGGTTTTGTTCAGAATTATTTCAGAAGAACAGGGTATGATTAGCTTCTATAATGATAAAAGCAATTGGTATGCTGCAAAAAATGCCAATAAACGCCATCTCGACAAATAGTCAACGGGCATCTAACAGTCTAAGTAGCTCTGACAGAACCAAGAGGATCGATTGATGTTAATAAAGAAACGAACCGGAATTGAGGTTCCCTCATCGGAAATCACACCTGAGGCAACATACCTTTCACGTCGCAAATTCATGGTTGGAGCAGCGGCTATGGCGTCCACGGCCGCACTTGCTGCTTGCAGCCCGGCCGGGCTAAACAATGCCGTAGAGGTCCAATCGACGGATGTAGCAGAGCAGGGTTCGTCAAGCGAAGCGGTTACACCGTCGGTCTCCGCTTCCACCGATGAACTGGGCGATCCCCTGACCTCCTTCAAGGATATTACCAACTACAACAACTTTTACGAGTTCACCCTGGATAAGGCGCAGGTCGCCCCTTTGGCTGCCAATTTCCCAACCAGTCCCTGGCAAGTTGAGGTGGGCGGTTTGGTGCGAAATCCTGGCGTATATGATCCTGACGATCTGCTTAAACAATTTGATCAGGAGGAACGTATCTACCGGTTGCGCTGTGTAGAGGGTTGGTCTATGGTCATTCCCTGGCTGGGCTTTCCCTTATCTCAACTTTTGCAAGTTGTAGAGCCTATGTCCGAAGCGAAGTATGTACGTTTTGAAACGGTGTACGATCCGGAAAAAATGCCCGGCCAAAGAAGCCCTTGGTATGAGTGGCCCTATGTGGAAGGGCTGCGTATGGATGAGGCAATGCACGATCTGACAATTTTGTCCACAGGACTTTATGGTGAACAACTGCTGCCACAAAACGGCGCCCCAATTCGCCTGGTCGTGCCCTGGAAATATGGGTTTAAGAGTATTAAATCTATCGTGAAAATTGACCTTGTGGAAGAGATGCCGACCTCTCTTTGGATGGCTGCCGCGCCAAATGAATATGGGTTTTTCGCCAATGTCAATCCTGAAGTTGCCCATCCGCGCTGGTCGCAAGCCACGGAACGACGTATTGGGGAACTCGGCCGTCGCAAAACGTTATTGTTTAACGGATACGGAGAGCAAGTTGCCCATCTATATGATGGGATGGATCTCTCGGCCGATTATTAATCAATTCAAGAAACTCCCTGGTTCCGGATTTTAATCTTACCAGACAGGCAGAATGATGCTAAGCCTAGATAAAAAGTCAAAACGGCGATTGCTCAAAACGGCCGTACATATCGGAGCCTTAATCCCGTTAGCCTTATTGGTTTTTGACTTTTACCAAGGCCAACTTGGCGCCGATCCTATCAGGGAAATAACCTTGCGCACAGGCAAAGCGGCCATCGTCCTGCTGATTCTATCCCTGGCCGTCACCCCCATAAAGATTTGGTTTGGTTGGACCCAGCTTTTCCCGGCACGAAAGCTGCTGGGTTTATACACCTTCCTTTATGTCAGTTTGCATTTGCTGGTTTTTGTGTGGCTTGATTATGGTCTAAACCTGGATTTTATTGCAGAAGCCCTTTTTGAAAAATATTATGCCATCGTTGGATTTGCTTCTTTCCTAATATTGTTGCCCCTGGCAATTACCTCTACCAGGTGGGCCATGCGCAAATTAGGGAAAAACTGGACCAAACTGCACCGCTGGGTTTATCTTGCCGGTATCCTGGCTGTGTTCCACTACCTTCTGCTTGTTAAAAACGCCTACACGTCCCCCTTGTTCTATGGGGGTGTATTGGCTGTCTTGTTACTATCGAGAGTGCCTCCGATCAGACAGGCAATTATTCGCTGGCGACGTGATATATCGAATAAAGCCAAAAACCGCTCACGAAAAAATGAAGAAGGAGCTTATTCCTAAGATCTATTAGCGCTTCTTTTTTAATCTCAACATTCTCCATACAACAAAATTGTATACCCTTAATAGGGCAATCGTTTACTAAAATTCACGAAAACGTATCTTGGGATACAGGTAAACGGTTTGGCCTATGTTAAAATTACCCTATGGCACAGCAATCAATGCATGATGCGGGATGGGAGAGATCTTATCCTGAAGCTGAAGCAGCACCCAACGCTGACTTATCGGACATGACGACGGAGATTTGGGTTCCAGCCCGACCCGTAACCGAGAAGGAGGGCAAACCATCCTTAACGGGTAAATGGCTCATTGCCGGGTCTTTGTCCCTGATCTTTTTGGCCGGTCTTATTGGGGTTATTTTCTTTGCGCAACTGCTTTATTCCAGCGCCTTAATCCTTCCTGGCGTTCAGGTGATGGGAATTGATGTGGGATCGATGACCAGAGACGAGGCGGAAGCCCTTCTTTCGCAAGAATGGGCACAGCGGCCGATGTTGATGACCCATGAGGATGCGGTTTGGCCGGTTGGGGTTTCTGAAATGGGATTCACTCTGGATACGCAGGCTCTGATCGCCGAGGCCCATGCCCAGGGGCGTTCTCTTGACAGCCTGTCCCGGCTACTGGCGGGAGATGCGCAGATTGATTCACAATGGACTTTCGATCCAACAACAGCCGCTAATTTCCTGGAGCAATTTGCCGCCCAGGTGAATATACCCGCTTCTGATGCGCAGTTGGAAATCGTTGGTGGACAGGTGGTTGAGAAAGCAGCGGAAAACGGCCGCGTGCTGGACCAGGCATTAACCTTGAGCCAACTGGCGCAAAATCCGGAAAAAATCTTCCAGGACGGACGACTTCCCTTAGTCGTACATCCGGTCTCCCCGCAAATCCGTGATGTGAGCCATTTAGTCCAGGAAGCGCAACGGCTGCTCTCCACGGAGGTGACTGTCCAAACTTTTGATCCCATCCGCAATAAAAAATTCGAGCAGACTATTGAGCCGCAGCATTGGCATGAATGGATGACCCTAAAGTTGGCGGAGGATGGCTCCGAACGCTTTGATTGGGTCGTGGATGACGATGCGGCGATGTCCTTTATCACCAATCAATTTAATGAGTTGGAGGAAGGACAACACCTTAATAGTGAAGAACTGCTACCACAGCTTGTCGAGGCTATTTCCAATGGTCATCCACAAATTGCTGCGCGAATTTATCACAAACCACGCTTACATATTGTGCAAGCAGGTGAAACCTTGTCCAGTATCGGCCGCGATTATGGTATCCCTTACCCCTGGATTCAGGACGCCAATCCCGATGCTGAGTTCTTGCGTGCCGGCGACGAGATCATCATCCCCTCACTTGATGAAATGATACCTCTGCCCGTTGTTCACAACAAACGCATTATCGTCAGTATCAGCGAGCAAAAAACCTGGGTCTATGAAGATGGGCAGCTCAAATGGGAATGGCCATCCAGTACGGGAATTGACGCCAGTCCTACAGCCCCAGGCATATTCCAAATCCAAACCCACGAACCCAATGCTTATGCCTCAAATTGGGATTTGTGGATGCCCAATTTTATGGGAATTTACAGGCCTATTCCCACATCAGATTTTATGAATGGCTTTCATGGATTCCCGACACGAAATGGATCCACCCTCCTTTGGACAGACGATTTAGGCCATCAGGTAACCTATGGTTGCATATTGTTAAGTTCAGAAAATGCAGCGCAGCTTTATGAATGGGCAGAAGATGGTGTTATTGTTGAGGTAAAGCCTTAAAAATAGTTATTTTATTACATCGCCTGCAGGATTGCGGATGACAGAAAAGCAAGTTACCCTATTTTTGCCTCCTGCGCTTACCCAGTAATAAGGCGAGAAGGCCCAGTCCAACGGCCGCACCCACCGCTTTTCCTGTGGGAAAGTCATTAGATGATTTTACCCCTTTGGCCATCACCGGCATTTTAGCGATTGTTTCGCCGGCCGTTTGCCGGACCTGGGCGAAAAGCTCAGGGTCCTGGCGATATTTCTCGGCGCACGCTCTCTTTTCAACCAAACCTTCATCGGTAATAAATTCATCAAAAGATCGCAGTCCCGCAATTTGGAACTGGTGCTTCTTGAAAAGTTTGTAGATCTCCTTAACACGCTCAACGCTGATGTTTCGGCCGAGGGTGTAATCTTCAAAACGCCCGTCCATTGCCAATAATGCGGTCTCAGCCAGGCAGGCATAAGCCGTCTTGGGTGGTAAACCGATGTCATATCCAAAATTGATATCGCCCGGAATCAGCACTTCACCACTTTCGATGACCAGCACATCAGGGCGAAGCACCGCCTCCGCTTCGTTGATGTCGGCCGGCCGGGCCACGTCACAGATCACCGCACCGGCCTTGCATTTACTCACGTCAATAATTCTTTGGCCAAATGCCGACGTTGCGGAAATGATCAAATCACATTCCGGCAGAAGT
>JANQGC010000229.1 GCA_028277515.1 Anaerolineae bacterium | reverse complement strand
CCATCTTCCTGTTTTGCTAACAGATCCACAACCATCAGCCGAACACCGACATCCTCCGTCTCCAACGATTGGCGGAGCAGCGGCGTGGCCTCGGTCAGTTTCAGCTCCATCAACGCGCTGCGCGCCGCCCACTGCACCGCCTCATTGGGGTCCTTCAAGGCATCAGTCAATGGTAACAAGGCCGTCTGGTGTCCGATTTTGCCCAACGCTTCGGCCGAAACGCGGCGGATGACGGTTCGTGAATCGCTCAGCGTGCGGATTAAAACGGGCACAGCCTGAACATCGCCGATCTGTCCTAAAGCCCAGATGACTCGGACATGTTCCTTCTCTCTTTCCTTATCGCGCAGGACAGCATTCAACGCGGGCACGGCCGTCTTGCCTAATCCCACGCAGGCCGACCATTGTTCACCCAGGATATAGTAATCGGCCGCTTCTGATGAATCATCCGGCTGCCAGCCCAATCGCTGCAGCGATTTCATAGCCAGTTCTCGCGTGCGCGGCGATTCATCACGCAGGAAAGGTAGCAGGAGATCGCATCCTTTTTTATTGCCAATCTGTCCTACCGCGTAAACGGCCGCTTGCCGGACCCCCGCATCGACGTCATGCAAGGCGGTGATACAGGGGTAAAAAGCGTTGGCCGGTCGGATTCGGCCGATAGCCACGGCACAGGTGCGGCGCACCAATGGATCGACATCTTCCTGCAAGGCCTGAACAAGAGCCTCTCCGGCCTGGCGCAAGCGCAGCTCACCAATCGCCTTGGCCGCCTCACGCCTTACCTGGACATCATCTTCCGTGGTTAACGCCCTGGCCAACCCACCGGCGTCCCGCTGGGCTTTCAACTCCTGTACATCCGGCGAACTAAACCATTTTTGAAGCAAAGACATATGCCATTATTGTAGCCTAAATTATCAATTCGGGTGTTACGGATCCAAAAAGCCGGAGCGATTATTGCTCCGGCTGTCATGTTGGGCGATTTGATAAATCACCGCAGACGGTTTTACGAATCGTCCTACATATTAAGACGATTTAGCAAATCGTCCTACAAATTAGGCAACGGCCGATTTCCGTTCCTCTAGCTTACTCTCAATCTCACGCAATAAGGTGACGCGATTCTCATGGGCCACTTCATATTCGGCGACAAATTGCAGTTGCTCGGCGTCCAGCGTGTTCAACAGCGGTTCAATCTCTTCCACTGTCAGTTCATCATAATGGGCGATGGGCATAGCCTCCAGGCGACGGTCCACTTCGCGCAGAACGGTGACGCGGTTCTCATGCGCCATCTCATACTGTTTGACGGCCGCCAGTTGATCCATGGTCAGCCCATTCAAGCGGCCGACGACTTCCTTGGCCGTAAGCTGATCATAGCGGGACATGGGCTGTTCAACGACCACCCGGTTCTGTTCAGCGATCATACTCTCAACCTTGGCATTGATCTCTTCCAACTTGCGGTTCAGTTCGGCCACAGTGTCTTTACGCGGCAGGTCCAACTGCTCTAATCCGGCTTCGAGCTGCTCATCGGCTTTTTTCTCTGAGCGGCGGAAAACCTTGCGGACACGATCCTGGGCTTCATTGGCTCGCGACTCAACCTCATTGGCCACATCCTGCACTTCTTGCCGGGCATTTTTCTCAATCGTTTCACCACGTTCAACCGCTTTATCAAATATTTTTTTGCTATAATCTACAGTGTCGAGGGCGCTTTCATAGAGAAAGTCCAACATGCCGATAGAAGCATAATAGGTTTTCATCGTCATATCTTGAGTCTGGGAAAAGACGTTCTTCGTTCTTTCTACCGCTTCATTTTGCACTTCTACGATTTGTTCTTGAGTCTCCATTGGTTCTGTATCTCCTTTCGATGCTTAGTGGTTTGTTTCCTTAGTAATTATCGCTGGGGCCGGTCTCCCGACCGTTGCCCCTGGCACGGCCGGAAAATTGACCAGAACACACTAAGATTTAAAAAACAAACCAGTTAGCAATCGAATCAAAATTTAGTTTATCATAACGCACCGCGTCAAAAAGATTATAACACAGTGCGTCATAGAATTTCAACCCCATTTATCTTTATCCTATGATGAGGATGAATGCAATGCAGTTCGGATTGGACACTTGCGAGAGCGGATGGATATTAACTGTTTCTCCACTCTTGTCCACCTTGCCCACGTGCTGAAAGAACGGCAGTCAGTTCAATTGGGATAGTTTTGAGTTATCGCTTCCACCAGAATGATATAAGGAATGCCCGAATCCACATAAAGAATTGATTGGCTGTTTTCAATTGATGCACTGCATGCACAACCCGGCCCCACATTACAATTTTTACTGCGGCTGATACAGGCATCACCACAAGGTTTTCCTTTTCTACAATACATGCAACAGCCCCCTTGTGAAGGAGTAGGTGCAGATGGCAGCGGGGGCTGTGGTGTATCGGTCACCTGAGGTTGTATATTCTCTTCAGATGGAATGGCCTGGAAACGGTTGTCTGTCTGAAGAGAGACAACAGTCGCGCCAATCCACCCCAATTGACCGTCTACAAGCCGGATCATATACCAATGCCCATCGTCACTTAATCCAATGACCGGGAAGACCTGGCCCAAGGAAGCACTGGAAAATGGCTCGAAATTCATGCCGGGACCGGACCGGATATTCGCAGCATTGACTTGCACAGTAACAACGGCCGCTTCCGCCGCATTGTCTGGTGGAGGTATGGTTTCGGTAATTTGGATAGGCTCAGGAGGAAGGGGCGTGACGGTCGTTTCATCCATCGCCTGCCGGGCCATCTCAGTTACGAAAGCGATCGTGATTTTAACATTGGAATCCCTGGGTGGCTGGGCGCAGGCGGCCGTCAGAATCACTGCAAGAAGGAGTAATAATTTAGAGCGCATTCCCAATTCTCCTTAGAATAAATGCTAAGGCATCATTTCAAAATCCATATGCATTGGATTCTTTAAGTTCGCTCAAATCGCGCACACTATAACCCGTGTAGACTCCTGAATTAAAAATACGACGTACAATTTTCTTGTTCAGCAGCAATCGTGTGTTGACATCATATTCCATGTTAATATCGTCAGGCTGGACAAACTGCGCTGTCTCTCCTCCGTCACCACCAAAGAGAAACATGTCACGATTTTCAAAACGCCAGAATGTGACCGATTGGCCAAAACTGCCGACACCGCTAAATGGTCCACTTACAGTAAACCATTGACCATCGATATTTACCGTATCGCCATTTTTCGGCAGGTAATGGAACGGTAAAATCCAAGGATGATCCCACTTCCAATACGCATCGAGTGGTACTGAGCGGAATTCGCGAATGCCGGTTGTGTCATTGTAATGCTCAATCCAGTCCCTGGCATCCCAGCCTCTCGGATTAGGATCGTACCAACGATTAACTTCAGCCTTAATTGTGTTTTCGTCTATGGACTGGGTAAAGAGAATGGTTTGATGAAAGCCGGCTGTGAACGACTGCTTCTCATCAATAGTTTCACCCTCCCAAAGCGCTCGTAGGCCGGAATATATGGGCGAGCTTGACGTAAACGGCCGCAGAACCACCGGCAGATTGATGTTGGCCACCGGGGTTGGCGTGGGTGTATGGGTCACCGGTGTCCCTGTGCTGGTGGCAGTCGGCGTGTGGGTCGGGGTCGGTGTGTTGGTAACCGTCGGGGTATTGCTTGGTGAAGGTGTGTTGGTCGGCGTATGCGTGTTGGTTGGTGTTAAGGTATCAGTCGGCGGCGGTGTATTCGTCGGCGTATTGCTGGGGGTGTCGGTCGGAGTCGGCGTATAGGTTGGCGGCGGATCACTTGGCAAGTTATAGCTGCGCACGTAGATTTCATAATCGCCGCTACTGCTATCACCCCAGGCGGCATATGCTTTGCCATTGCCGGCCACGACGAGGTCGGGCAGGCTGGAATGGCCGCTGTTGTTGCTGATCCCTTTATTGCTGGCTGATCCGATGCCCACTTCCGACCAGATCTGGTCATAGAGACAACGCACATATACCTCATTTTTGCCCTGGCTGTTGTCCTGCCAGGTCACACAGGGTCCTTCGGCCGAGTTGATGGCGGTATTCGGCCGTCGGGATCGGCCGTTATCCCCACTGATGCCACCACCTGTGGCTGATCCAGCAATTTGCTTCCAATCGGCACCGTCCCACTGGCGCACATAAATCTCCGAATTGCCCGAACTATCATCCGACCAGGAAATGGTCACCTGGCCATCACTGGCGACAGCCAGGCTGGGCGTGATCGAATCACCATTGTTTTGGCTGATGCCCCCACCGGATGCCGATCCTGTGCCAACTTCCTCCCATGTCGATCCGTTCCAACGGCGTACATAGATTTCCGAGTCCGATCCACCTTCTTCCTGCCAGGCGATGTATGGTGTGCCTTTGCTGTCCACGGCCAGGCTGGGCAAAATCGAGTCATTCGCCGTATTGCTGACATTGCCGCCCGCGGGCAGTCGCTGCCAGGCCGCGCCATCCCAGTATGCAGCATATATTTGATTGCCGGTTACGCTGTCATTGTCCCAGGCCACGTACAGGGTGTCGTCGGGGGCGAAAGCGACGGAAGGCCAACGGTCGGATGATCCACCCTGGCTGC